>JAFDHF010000073.1 GCA_019308905.1 Deltaproteobacteria bacterium | reverse complement strand
CTATGAGGTGGATGGGGTAATCCACTTCTCTCACTGGGGATGTCGCCAGAGCTGCGGGGGTGCGAGCGTGCTGGCCGACGTTCTGAAGGATCAGGGCATCCCCTGTCTGATCCTCCACGGAGACGGTGGCGATCCTTCCAACTATTCTCCAGAGCAGACCCGGACCCGTCTGGAGGCCTTCGTGGAAATGTTGGATGGGAGGTAGAGAATTGGAATCGCCGAGAAGTACTCACCTGGCCCTAGGTCTCGACATCGGCTCTCTCTCAACGGAGGCGGTAATCATAGGCCCAGAGGAGATCCTGGGGTACTCGATCGTGGCTACCGGTTCAAGCATCAAGCGGGCAATCGAATCGAGCCTTGCATCAGCCCTCAGGCAAGCAGGCGTCGGCAGGTCTCGGGTCTCGGCCGTTGTGGCAACGGGGTACGGCCGGTCCAATCTCCCTTTTCCGGCACGGCAGGTGACCGAGATCACCTGCCACGCCCGGGGAGCCGGCCATCTATTTCCGGGAACCCGTACCGTAATCGACCTGGGCGGCCAGGACAGCAAGGTGATTGTTCTCGACAACCAGGGGAGGGTCGCCGATTTCGTGATGAATGACAAATGCGCAGCCGGAACAGGCCGTTTCTTGGAGGTCATGGCGGGGGCCCTGGAAACCTCCCTGGAGGAGATGGGCCTTCTCTCTTTACGGGCCAAGAAAAGAGCCACTATCAGCAGCATGTGTACGGTTTTCGCCGAGTCCGAGGTGATCTCGTTGATTGCCCAGGGGGTGAGCCGGGAGGAGATACTTGGAGGAATTCACGATTCCATCGCAGCGAGGATCTACCGGATGGCCAAGCGCCTCTCCGTCGAAGGGGAGATCACCTTCACAGGAGGAGTGGCCAAGAACCCGGGCATGGTCGAGGCTCTCAGACGCCGCTTCAAGACGCCGATCAACCTCCCAGGGGAACCTCAGATTGTGGGGGCCTTGGGGGCTGCCCTGATTGCGATGGATTCTCTTCTGCCTGAGCAGTAGTCCCCTCTCCCCATATCCCGCCCCCTGCCCCCTCCCACTTTGGCATGACATTCGCAAGCTCAGTCCCGTGCTGTTCCATCTGCCGCACCGGAAGGGTCTCTCGGGAAGGCTCTATTCCCGAAAGATCCGGGAGGCTTTATGAGAAGAGAAAAGGGCGACGTGTACCGGGTGATCATACCGTTTACGGGAGAGCGGTTCTTTCTGGATCGAAACGACTATGTAATCATCGACGGTTCAAGGCTCCTCCATATGGGCAAGCAGATACCCTATGTGGTCAAACCCGCCGACTCCCTGTTCGGCCACCTGGAGCTCATAAGAAAAGCCTCCCGGAGCTTCAAGGCCAAACCGTGGAATGGGATAGAAAGGCGGAAGTCCGGCCAGAACAAACCACGTCCTTGAACCGCCCGTCTCTTCCACCCCTTTTCTCTCCTGTTTCTACAGATCCCCTCGATCCACGCAAGACGCCCTTTTCTCGCCTCACCTCCCCTCTTCCCTGCCCAACATCCTGAGAGTCTTGTAGATGCGACGTACCTGCCGCCGGGTCCGCTCGATCGACCCCGTATTATCGATGACAAAATCTGCGAGGGCGACCTTCTCCTCGATGGATATCTGTGAGTTCAGCCAAGCTCTTGCCTCTTCCTCACTCAACCCTTCCCGCTCGATCAGCCTTTTGAGCTGGGATTCAACAGGGATATAGACCACGATCACCTTTTCGAAATCATCCTGCATACCGACTTCCATAAGCAGGGGTATGTCTACGATGACAACATGTTCGGCCCCCTTGTCTAGAATCTCCTTCAACCTCTTTTCGTATTCCTCCAAGACCCGAGGATGAACTATCTGCTCGAGCCTCTTCCTTTTTGCAGGGTCTCTGAAGATAATACGAGCGAGACGGCTCCGATCGAGGGATCCGTCCTGCCTCACCACCGTTGGCCCAAAAGCAGCGACGACCTCCTTCCATGCGGGCTTGTGAGGCTCAACCACCAGCCTGCTTAGCCTGTCCAGATCGATGACCAGAGCCCCTTGTTCGGCAAACATCCTGGCCACAGTGGTCTTACCGGTGGCAATACCTCCGGTCAAGGCAACAACAACCATTCTCCAACTTCCCTGCCCGACTCCCGGTCACTGAGAAATGCCGGCTCTCATCTCTGGAGAAGCTTTCCCACCTGTTCCGGGTTTCGCCGGTTCGACAATACGGCTACCCTGGGAAACCCCGGCCTGTTCGCCTCGGAGACGTTTTCGGTGACCCACGGTTCGGTTTTTTTGTACAGCGGGCCAGCCGGATTGTCAATGCTTCCCATCCCCAGTGCAGCCGGCCCGGCAGCCTCGAGAGAGTCATCCCGTGGGCTCAAGAACGAAAGACCGCTATCAACCACCCGGGCCTTTCGTCCTCAAGTTGCCTATCGATTTTGACGAATGACATCTATGGATTCTCTTCTCGGTGCCACGGAGGAAGACAGCTCCCATGGAGGCCAGCACCAACCATTCGGCCCCACCGGGCCACCCCGCCGTTTCTGTCATCAGAAAGGTGGAAGAGCTTCCCTCTCTTCCGGGCGTGGTGGCGAGGCTCAACGAGATGGTGGCCGATCCGGAGGTCTCGGTCGATGAAATAGTCAGGGTCATCTCCCTGGACCAGTCACTCACCACAAGGATCCTCAAGGTGGTCAACTCCGCCTACTATGGTTTCCCGAGACGGATCTCGACGATTCGCCATGCCTTGATTGTCCTCGGTTTGAATGAGATTCAACAGATGATTCTCGGCACTGCGGTGATCGAACTCTTCAAAGATTCCTGCGACGGCGCGGGTTTTGATATATGGAGGTTCTGGGAACACTCGCTGGCATGCGCCTTTGCTGCAAAGGGGATGGCCAGAACTTTTCACCATCGGGTCACAGGCGAGCTCTTTGTGGCAGGGCTCCTCCACGACATAGGAAAGGTCGTACTGGCCAGGTACCTGCCGGGAGAGTTCTCCCAGGTTGTCGGGCGGGTGGTAGATCACCGGTTCACCTCGGCAGAGGCAGAGGAGGCCTGCATGGGGATAACCCATGCAGAGCTGGGATACCTCCTGGCAGACCACTGGAACCTGCCGCTTTCGATCAGCCAGGCGATTCGGGACCACCATGATCCTGCGAGAAGCACCGAGACCCCCCTGATCAGCGCTGTCGTCCATCTGGCCGACCTGGTGGCCATTCGCAACGGATTGGATACAGGAGACCCCTGGTGGGATGATCCTGTCCTCGACCGGCGAGCCTGGAACACCCTCAAAGGGAGAAAACTCGACCTAGACGAAACCGATATCGAAGGATTCAGTTCAGAGCTCAAGAGGTGTCGACATCAGATCGATGAATTCCTGGAAAGACCAGAAGGTTCCTCACCTCATACCCGTGGATGATCTGCTGGGGGTCGCCTTTGACCATCACGACCACCAGGGGGCGATCACCCAGTTGTTCGGATTGGTGCGCAGCGTATCCGATTTCCACCGGTGTGCCCTCTATCTGATCAACGAGAACGAGGAGTTCCAGCTCCAGCAGACCGACCCTCCCGGCCGGACCGGACCGGAATGGATCGGCGACCTTGTCGAAGACGGTATCATCGACTGGCTTGTACAGGAGAAGAAGGCCAGGTTCATCCCGGACCTGGCCCCGCATGGAATGGCCGGGCAGTCGCGCCTTCTCGTCCCCCTTGTTGTGCGGGGCAGAGGCTTTGGATTCCTCGCCCTGGAAGGGCCCCATGAATCTGGTTTCCTTTGTCCGGAGGAGCTCGATCAACTGGTAGGATGGGCTTCTCTGCTGGGTATGAAGATCGAGAATCAACTCCTTGCAGAGAAAATCTCGCAACAACGGCACCGCCTCGACGTACTGGAGAGAATCAGCCAGAGACTGCTCCTGGTAACCGACTTGCCCCGCCTCCTGGCATTCATCCTCGACTACGCCATCGAAGTCGTGCCCAGCGAGCAGGCGGCCCTGGTGTGGGTCAAAGAAAATGGCGAGCCCTTCATACTCACCAGCGGCCGGAAGGGTTCCCCGAAGCAGCGGCGGGAGCACCTGACCCCTGTTGAGAAGTGGGTCATCGGGAAGCAGAGCCCTCTGATGGTGAACGATTATGCTCGTGACATCCGGTTCGGAAGAAAGGGAGAGGACTTCGCCTTTCCGATCCGGCAGGTTCTCTCCGTCCCGATAGTCCCGAAGCAGGGGTCCCCCGGAACGCTTACGCTGTTCAACCGGTTCGGGAGCCAGGGGTACACAAACAGGGATTTCGTGTTTCTCTCCACCCTGGCTCGTCATGTCGCTATCGCCATCGAAATCGCCGATCTCTATCGGAACGTAAGGGAAGGCTACAAGGAGACGATCCTGGCCCTGGTCAACGCCATCGAAGCAAAGGACCCGTATACAAGAGGGCACACCGAGAGGGTTACCCGTTACGCCCTCGAGATGGCCGACTCCCTCGGGGTGGAGCAGGAAGAGAGGGAGGTTCTCGAATACGCCAGCCTTCTCCACGACGTGGGGAAGATCGGGATCAGCGGGAAGATCCTGAGAAAGAGAGGGGCTCTCAACGACGTGGAGTACCGCGAGATACAAAAGCATCCTGAGATTGGAGAGAGGATTGTCAGGGACGTCCGTTTCCTGGCGCGAGCACGACCGCTCATCCGGCACCATCACGAGAGGTACGACGGCAGCGGGTACCCGGACAGGCTGGAAGGCCCGTCGATTCCCCTGACCACCCATATTCTGATTCTCGCCGATGCTCTCGATGCCATGGGTTCGACGAGGCCTTACCGGAGTGCCCTCCCCCCGGAGACTATTCGCCGGGAACTTCTGAAACATGCAGGCAGACAGTTCCACCCTGCTGTGGTCGAGCAAGCTCTGAGGCTCTTCTTCAGACAGCAGGTGGCATGACCCTCCTCAAGAGCCCGAAATTGTACCGGGTCAAAACACATTGTGCTCTTTGAGGTGGGTCACGGCATAGCGAAAACACCGGGCCGGGCCGTATTCGAGATAGTCGGCCCTGCCGGGTTTTCCAGGCACCTCCATCTGGTCGATTCTCAGGTTCGGGTTGAATTCTTTCTCGAAACAGAGGTTCTCCATGGTGGCGGGATCTGCGGGGTCAGGATTCCACTTGATCCAGTGGTCATGAGGATCATCATCCGGACTCAAAGCAGTGTCATAGGGGTCGCCTCCGGCGTCCGTATAGTAGGGTCAGTGATAGGTGGCTGCTCCCGGAGGCCAGAATCTGACCGGGTAGCTGTCGTTGCCATAGGTGTCCGGCTCTCCCAGGTGGAAGACGAATTGCCCGTCATAGCCGTAATCCGTGTTATCCGGATCGTAGTCGATCCATTGTCGAATATCTTCTTGGTTGTACCAGCTGATCGTTAAGCCGTAGAAGTCGAGCCTGATTTCGTCCACGAGTTTGATATTGAAATCGCTGGTGGGGTCAACCCCTGCCAGGGGTATTCGCACCTTCTTCCATGCCCCCTCCCCCGGGCTGTTCATATCGTCATAAAGAGATTCTCCCTCCGAAAGGCTAAAGAAGGCATTCTTGTCGTAGTCGTCTTGCAGTTGTAAGAAGAAATAGAACATCCGAAGGGTCTCTCTCGATCCTGAAGTTCTTCTGAAGTTGTCAAGGGACATCCAGAAGGTCAGCACCGGATAGTACGACAAGTCCTGGAGTCCGATCCCGATGTCCTCAAAGTCGAGTTCCACGGAGTCCTCGAGTCCAAAATCGTGTCTTTCATCTGCCGAATTCCAAACAGTCTCCTGAAAGACCCGCATCACGTCGGGAGTGTCATCACCTCCGGAGTCCCACGAAGCCCCCTCGCCAGCCCCGATCTCCTCGGGTGTATACGATTCCTGCTCGACCCCCAATTCGCCGCCATGCTTTATCCATCTGGGGTAAGGAAAATTCCCGTCTTCGTTCTCGGCGGTTTCATAGACCTTTGTCGGTTTTGAGAGGGTGGCGTCATACATGAGGCCGTTGATAGCCTTCTCGTCAAGAAGTACTGTCCACCCCGCATTTTTCAGCCTGATGCTCGTGCCAGCCAGTATTGTCCCCATGAAATAGGCGGTGTAACGAAGCGGCTCTTGGGAACTCTCGTTTTTCAACACACCTCTCGGACACCCATGAGGGTTCCCCACAGTCTCCTGATCGTCGAGGATGACAGACCCGCTCGCCAGGGCGATCCCGTTTATCCGTGTGTCATAGCTGCCCACCAGAAGGATGTCCCGGGCAATGAGGGTAAGGCGGCCCACGTTTCCACAGTGGATGTTCTTTGCGGTAATGGTTCCGGTAGAAATGACGGCGACATCGGTTGCGTTCCAGTCGCAGCCTCTGAGGTTGCCATCGTTATCGAGGTGCCCAAAGTCCACGTCCTGGATCACCACGTTTCCATCAACGTAGACGACCTCTCTGCCACTGGTCCCCCGGGTGGGGTCGTTTCCTCTGTCGAATACCTGATCTCCCGCGTACTGTCTCGCATCGGCCGCCGAGAAATAGGCCGCACGGGGACCCCCCGTTTCGTCAAATAGTCCCGGAGGGAGTCTTATCTCCCCCTTCTTCATCGGCCTCCCAAGGACGTAATCGAAACGGTCCCAACCTGTCACCGGATCGGACTTATGCCAGTAGAAGAAACCGCTCTCAGCCGGCACATCGTATCCGTCCTGCGTGACCAGCCTTGTGTAGAGGAGAGGAAAGCCGGTGATCTCCGTCCCGGCATCGTCATAAAAGACGGGTGAGCCGATAGAAACGTTCTCGGCCAGGGAGCCAGGCAGGCCGATGACGGCATCGAACGTCCGGTTCACGTCATCGTGGTCGACAGGAAAGCCTTCTGAATCAGTGCCGGTGAGACCTGCAACTCCGTCACCGTCGACATCGACGGCTCCCAGGACCTTGACCCGGACGGAGGTCATGAGCCTCGGATCCGCCTCGTCGACCACTCGCGCGTCTATGGAGTTGATCCTGAAGTACGGGGGAAAGGGCGAGCTCGCGGATGAAAGAAGGCCTCTCCCGTAGTCCCCCTCCTGGCTCGAGTTGCCGTGGGCTACTTGCCGGAAGTCCTCGAACCCGTTTCCTGTATAGAAGGCGGGGCTGAATGGGTTGAGATTGGCAAAGGGGCCCGCCTGTTCAATAGCCGGGCGGTGCCTCATGATCCATCCCGTCTTTTCCAGACCGGTCTCTGCCGCATAGAAGGCCTCAAGGGAGTTCGACAGGTCTGCCACGAGGTCCACATCGGTTTCAGCCAGATGATAGAAGGCAAAGCCGAACATCGTGAGGAAGAAGACAAAGACCACGGCCATGATCAGGGCGTATCCCCGGATATCTCTCCCCGTGGAAAGGAAAAGGCCGTTTTCCTGGGAAAGAGCCCTCTTCCCTTGAGGGCCGTTACCGGGAGAGGACGAGATAACCATTTTCTCCACCGGCTTCCCCATGTTCACTCCCTCAGATTCACGGAGGAGGCAAAAGCCATGCTTAAGTCGTCTGTCTGGTCACCGGTGTTCATGTCGTTTCGGATCGTCAAAGCGATGCCAACTGTCCGGCCGTCCAATGAAATAACGAAGCCGAGGTGGTCACATCGGATCGAGCCCCTTGTAATGTCGTTCGTGAGGGCGTCCCAGGGAGTGCTGTCGGCTTCTTCCGTCCCTTTTTGGATCGTTTCGTTGCCCGTATCGAACTCGAAATAGACCGTAGGCATGGCGTTGGCCTCCGGCCCGCTCGCAGGGTTCCAGACTCCATCCCCATTCAAATCGATAAAGTCCTCTCCACTGTCGCAGACTCCGTTGTGGTTCGAATCGAAGAAGGGCTCTCCAGGATAGAAGATCTGAATAGCCCGAAATGCACCTGATGTGTCATCGTAGTAATTCCCCGCCACCCGGCTGCCCTCCTGGAGGGCACGAGTCATTCCCTCCATAACCAGGGACCCGATCCTCTGAAGTTCCATCTGATCCTTTCCCCTGTCAAAGGCCCTTATGTTCCCGAGGAAAAGGGTGGAGACCCCCAGAATCACCACAACGAGAATGGCCGATGCAACGAGGAGTTCGACGAGAACGGTACCCCTCCGCCCCGTCAGGGGCCAGGAGGCCTTTCTCTCGGCAATAGAGGCGATCATAGAAAACCAACCTACGGAGTCATGATCGTGGTCAGAGTAATGACCCGCTCCACAGGATCGACTTCGGCGTCGAGGTCACTCAACCCAAGGGGCCAGGCATTGTCGTCCAGCCGGTCGTCATAGAGGGTGAGAACGATTTTCTTGTAGTCCTGCCCCTTGCCGTATGGGTCGTCGATCTCCACGACCTCCCACTCGACAAAGAGATCTCCTCCCGAATCCGCCGCCGGGGAGGCCGGCGGCCTCCTGAACCTGCAAAAGTGGCGCCCTACAGAGAGCTCCGGGGAGTCATCGGGAAGTGAAAGAAGCTCCTCCAGTTCCCTCTGGGCCACGCCGAGACAGACCCGCTCCTTTCCGAGGCGGTCCACATCGGCCCCAGCTGTCCCGAACATGTATGAGACAGAGACCGCCGCCAGCCCGAGGACAATAATGGCTATCAGGATCTCCACCAGAGAGACACCGGATTGAGATGTCCGGTAGGTCCTGCACCTCTGGATCACCCGCGCCCGGGAGGTACAGAACCCCCTTTTGTTCCCGATCTCCTCGACTCCCGTGGAAGGCTTCATTTGAGCACGCCCTTGTCGTCCCCGTGGATCAATGACCGCTGGAGGACGTGCCGATTCTCAGTAGAGTAACGTGGATTCGGCACGTCCCAGCTCAGAGCCAGTCATCGGTTCTTATTCCAGCGGGAGCATGTCGTCGGTTATCTTTCCTCCCGTACTGCACGACCATCGGGAACCGGGAGGTTGCGAACTGTCATAGGTGATCGTGCTCGTTCCCGCCACCTCCTCGAACTTCGTGGTTCCGGAAGCCGTCACGGTGAAGCTCGTCCCACCATCCGCGGTGGCACTGTAAGTAAAATAGATGGCATCACCGATGTCGACCCCATGGCTCTTGAAATCGTCTACAGTCGAAGCATCGAAGTAGTTGCCCGTTCGTTGCTTATAGACCTTCTCGGCAGTAATGATGGCTCCTATCATGCCTGTTGCCTCCGTGACCCTTGCCTTTTCCGTGTAGTCCGTGTAAAGCGGTACCGCAATGGCCGCGAGAATCCCCACGATGATAATCACCACCATCAACTCAACCAAGGTGAAACCTGCTTTGCCTATCGCATTTCTTTTCATGGTTCTCTGCTCCTTTCCATAGACTTGGAGATGCGAAACATGGGGTGCCAGTTTGCTTGGGCCGCCCCTTTGTCCTTTCTCTCCTTGCCGGCGAATTAAGCAAGGGCGGTGCCACAACCATCGGGCGAGATATCCCAGCGGGAACCCAACGGTTGTTTTGCTGTAACTAATTAGAATAAAAGATATTTTATCTTCTGCCTCTTCCCAGCGAAAGCCATGAGAGGGCGAGTCTAGACATGGAAAACCAGGGTGTAGTCAAAGAATCGGTAATTTGTTACATGTAATTCCCTTCCGAACTCTTCTTCCCCTTCCTCAAGAGACCGTATTTCTTCATCTTGTTATAGAGTGTCTTGAGGCTCAGGTTCAGCAGCCGCGCAGCCTTGTCGCGTCTTCCACCGGCCCGGTCGAGAGCCTCGAGGATGACACGTTTTTCCACCTCCTGTACGAGCCCCTCCATCTTTTCACTCAGTAGTCCACCGTCGCCCAGGTCCGGGAGACCGGCAAGCCCGTTCTTCCCCTGTCCCTGGATTTCCGGGGGCAGGTTGGAAGCCCTGATCACCGAATCTCTGGCCAAGACGACCGCCCGCTGGAGGGAATTCTCCAGCTCCCTTACGTTGCCCGGCCAGGGATAGTTGACCATGAGGTTCATGGCCTCCTCCGAAACCCTTTCGATTCTCTTCTGGTATCGTTTCCGGAGAATATCGAGAAAGTGCTCCACCAGCAGAGGTATGTCCTCCTTGCGTTCCCTGAGGGAGGGGATGTGGATGCGGATAACGTTGATCCGGAAAAAAAGGTCCTCACGGAACTTCCCTTCCCGAACCGCGCGAGTCAGGTCGCGGTTGGTTGAAGCGATGATACGAACGTCCACCCTTACCGGCGAAACCCCTCCCACCCGCTCGAACTCCTGCTCCTGAAGAACTCGCAGGAGCTTGGACTGGGTAGCGGAGCTCATGTCGCCGATCTCATCGAGCAGGAGAGTACCGCCGTCGGCTATTTCGAATTTCCCGGGTTTCTGCCTGGTTGCTCCTGTAAAGGCCCCCCTTTCGTAACCGAAAAGCTCGCTCTCCATGAGGCTCTCAGGAATCGCCGCGCAGTTCAGCTTCACGAGAGGTCCCGCCCTTCTGGGGCTGTTGTAATGGATTGCTTCTGCGATGAGTTCCTTCCCGGTCCCGCTCTCCCCCGTGATCAGCACGGTCATGTCCTTGTCAAATACGGCTTTGGCAAGTTCGAGAACCTCCTCCATGGCCTTGCTCTTGCCGACTATGTTCCGCAGCCTCTCCCTCTCTCCGATGCTCTGTCTGAGGCGGCGAACCTCCTCCTGGAGCCGGGCCTTTTCCAGGGCACGACGGACAACGGTACGCATCTCATCGATCTCAAAAGGCTTGGTGAAATAGTCGTAGGCACCTGCGCGGATAGCCTCGAGAGCAACGTCCTTGGAACCGTGGGCGGTAACCATGATGACCGTCAGATCCGGGTGGGTTTTCTTCAGGTTAACCAGGACATCCATCCCGCTCATACCGGGGAGCCTGAGATCGAGAATGACCAGGTCGAAGTCCTCATGGTTGAGCCTGGAAAGGGCCTCCTCTCCGGTGGAGACGACAAGGGCCTCATACCCTTCTTTGCCCATGGCCTCACACAGGAGAAATCCCATGCTGGCGTCATCTTCGACAACCAGAATCCTCGGGAATGCCATCGCCCGCTTTCCCCTCCTTATGACTCTGAAAGTGTGACCAGACAGGCCGGAGGTTATCCCCTCTGCCTGGCTCTCCGTGAAAGGGTCCGACCCGTGTGGCACCGGATACGAACCCCCCGACCAAACAGGGAACACCCTACCACCTTGGCAGTCTTTTTGCAAACGCCTGGCAAAGGACGCACAGAACCCCGGCGCGGGGGCCAACCGGAGAGGCAAGGGTTCGCCGCCTCCCGTTGCTTCCGTGACGGAGGGGAGCCTCTGAATTGACACGGCAGGGACATGGATCATATACTCACCACACAACCTCAGGAGAGGAATCCGACCCATGAAAGGGAAGAGACTTACCGGGCTGCGCCTGTTCCTTATCATCCAGGTTTTTACCTTCCTCTTGGTAATCATTACCGGTTTTTTCGCCCTTGAAATGGGCTCAGTCGACATGAACCGGTCGCTCAAGGGGAACTACTTCCACAGCTTTATAGATTCACTCAGGACGAGTCTCCATCTGGCCGAGGAGCACCACCCCCTCAAGGCCCGGAGGGTCCTCACGGTGGGACAGGTTCGCAATGCCCTCAACAAGATGCGCTGGGCCGTCATCGTGGGAGGGCTGATCGCTTGCATCTCAGGCATCATCCTGGCCCGTACGATCGAGTATCCTCTCAAGAAGCTGACTGCCGGTGTCCAGTCGGTCGCCCAGGGGGACTTCACCAAAAGCATCGAGGTGACGACCCAGGACGAATTCAACCAACTCGTGCACGCCTATAACGAGATGGTCGCTTCGCTAAGGAAATCGGAGGAACACCTGCGAAAAGTCTTTCTTGCTGCCGACGATGCGATTCTGACGACCGATGTGGATGGTATGGTCACTCTCTGGAGCCAGAGCAGCGAAAAGATGTTCGGCTATCCCAGGGAGGTTATCGTGGGAAAATCCGTGGAGATACTCTTTGCCTCGGATACGGACCCCTCTCTTCTTGCCTATATGAGAAAAGGGGGCGATTCGGAGGATCGCTGGGAAGGAGAGGTCTCCTTTCGGCAAAAGGACGGTTCCTCCTTTGACGGGTGGTGTGTCACCACAAAACTCCTGGACGAGGACGGCCGGGTCATCGGACACCTCAGTGTTGTCCGGGACGTGACCGAGAAAAAGCAGATGCAGCTCCAGCTGATTCAGGCCGACAAGATGGCCTCCCTGGGGGAGCTTGCAGCCGGGGTGGCGCATGAAATCAATAATCCCCTGTCAGGGATCCTCAGCAATGCGGAGTTTCTCCAGGAAGAGATTCCCGCAGACGATCAGGAGCGTCAGGAAGAGATTCAGGAGATCGTCCGTAATAGCCAGCGGATAAAGACCATCGTCCGGGATCTTCTCAACTTCTCTCGTCAGAAGGGATCCGAAGAAGTCTCGGTCTTTGACGTCAAAGAGGTGATCGAATCCGCCCTCAATCTCACAGGCCACCACATAGAGCTCGACCACATAAAGATCGTCAAAGAGACGGACGGAAGCCTTCCTCCCCTTCGTGCGAGCTACAACCAGATAGAGCAGGTCCTCATCAATCTCCTCACCAATGCTCGTCACGCCCTTAACGAGAAATACCCGGGACGGGACGAGAACAAGATCATGACGATCCGGTCTGAGCAGGCTTTGATCCAAGGGAAAACCTTTGTCCGGATCAAACTCACTGACCGGGGCATCGGGATACCCGAGAAGGATCTTGATAAGGTATGTCTGCCCTTCTTCACAACCAAGCCGCACGGCAAGGGGACGGGACTGGGCCTGAGTATCAGCTACAATATCATCCAGCAGCACGGGGGGAAGATGCGATTTGAGAGCAAGGAAGGGGAATACACCACGGCGATCATAGAATTGCCAGTCTCTGAGGAGGAGCCCGAAAATGCTTGAAGAATCGCCGAATCTGAAACGGATTCTGGTGGTGGACGACGAGGAGACCATCCGGAGGACCATCCAGAAACGGCTCACCAGGGAGGGCTACGATGTACGCTGTGTCGGAAAGGCATCGGAAGCGCTCCAGGAATTCCGGTCCCATCCCTTCGATACCGTCATCTCCGATATACGGATGGAGGAGATGGACGGTGTGGAGCTCCTTCAGAAGATCAAGGACGTCCAGCGTGACGATGTTCCTGTAATCATGATTACCGGCGCGCCGTCCCTCGACACGGCCCAGTCCTGTATCAAGGCCGGGGCCTATGATTATATTATCAAGCCCTTTGACAAGGAAACCCTGCTCAATACGGTCAAACGGGCCTTGGAGAAAAAGGAACTCACCGACAGGGTCAGGGCGGAAAAAGAAAACCTTGAAATCCGCGTCCAGGAACAGACCCGCACTCTCCGAGACATCTACCGTTTTGCCAACCGGCTCAACTCCCTTGACAGTCTCGAAGCGGTCCTAGAATCGATTGTGGAGTTCGTGGCCGATTTCATGGTGAGCGAACGGGTCTCCATCATGCTTCTCGATGAGAAACAGGAGTACCTCACCATTGCGACAGCGGTTGGGCTGGAGGAGGAGATCATCCGCAACACCAGGGTGGCCAGGGGAGAGGCGATTGCCGGTAGAGTCCTGGAGACCCAAAAGGCGCTGAGAATCGACGATATTTCGACCATCAAATCAGAGGCGGAGCAGTTCTCGAGATACAAGGCGCTTATCAGCTTCCCCTTGATGCAGGCGCCCCTGAAGAGTCAGACCACCCCTTTGGGTATCATCAACGTGACCAACCGGTTCGGTGACCAACCATACACAGCCCTGGACCTCAGGAATCTCGACTTTATCGCGGACACCGCCTCAGTGGCCATCAACAACCAGATAAAGGGCATCAAACTACAGGAGAGTTATTTTGCGACCATGAAGTCTCTGGCTTTGGCCCTCGATGCCAAGGACCGGTATACGGCCGGTCATTCAGAGAGTGTCCAGAGATATTCGGTGAGCATAGCCCGCCAGATGAACCTAGGCCCCGAAGAGGTGGCCGACATAGAGAGGGCAGGTGCACTCCATGACATCGGGAAGATCGGGATCCCCGATGCAATCATAAACAAGCCGGGACGCCTCACGCAGGAAGAATTCCAAAAGATCAAGGAACACCCGGCAATTGGGGAGCAGATGATACTTCCCATCCCCTTTTTGAGTTCGGTGCGGGGTATCATCCGGCACCACCATGAACGTTTTGACGGCAGCGGCTATCCAGACGGCGTCAAGGGAGAGGAGATCGAACTCGGGGCCAGAATCATGGCCGTGGCAGACACCTTTGATGCCATGACATCGGATCGGCCCTACCGGAAAGCCTTGACGACAAAAGAGGCTTTGGCCGAGCTGAACAGATGCCGGGATACTCAGTTCGATCCCCAGGTGGTCAGGGCTTTTGAACAGGTTATCGAGAAGGAAGAGCATGACAAAGCCGGAGAATAGACTGTCCCGTTTCACAAGCGTTCGGCTGATGATTGTCATACAGGTTTTCAGCTTCCTCCTTGTGATAATCACCGGTTTCTTTGCTTTGGAAATCGGTTCAGCCGAGCTGAACCGATCCCTGAGATCGGAGTTCTTTTACACGTTTCAGGGGCAATTCCAGAGGCTCTTGTCCCCTTCAAGGGAGAAAAACCGCCCGGTCCCAATTGAAGGTGAGATGCCCATCAGCCGGGTGAAGGTCGCACTCAACAAGATGCGGCTCACGGTTCTGATCTGCGGGCTCGTCGCGTTTTTTTCCGGAATCGGTGTGAACTTCACAATCAGGAGGGGACTGAAAAAACTCACCCGAAGCTTCGGCTCCGTGGCCCGAGGTGACTTCACGCGCGGTCTTGACCCCCATTCCCAGGAGGAGATCGGCCAAGTCGCCAAGGCGTACAACCGTATGCTTTCGTCCGTCAGTCGTTACATGCTCGATACCTCCACAGGGGCTACCTTCACCATTAACAGGGACGGAATCATAACTGGTTTCAATCCGATGGCGGAAATCATCTTTCGCCGTGATTACAGAGACGTGGTAGGAGGCCATTTCACGGAGCTCTTTCCGATCACAGGAAAGAACCGGGAACTCATTAGGATAATAATGAAGGGGATCGAGGCACAAGAACCCTGTGCCCGGGAGGATGTCGTAATGGCAACCTCTGAGACCGAGAAGAAGGCTACAAAGGTGACGACCTCCATACTGACCGGGGACACGGGAAAACTCGTGGAGGTCGTGGCCAATTTCGGGGATTTTGAGCAGGTCAAGGAGATGCAGAGCCAGATGGAGAGGATGAACCGCCTGGCCTCTCTGGGCGGTCTTGTCGCGGGGCTCGCTCATGAGATCAGAACGCCGCTGGGCTCTCTCAAGGGGTTCGCACAGCTTCTGGCAGAGGATCTCCCGGAAGAGGACAGAAAGAGACGGTACGCAGATATTCTTGTCAAGGAGATAGACAGGCTCAACAGGGTGGCCGACGAACTGCTGAGCCTCGCCCAGCCGACGCAAGCCGACTTTGAGGCGCGGGATATCAATCAGATCATTCGCGAGGCTGTCAACCTTGTCAAGGCCAATTTCAGAGATAGAACGATCGAAGTCGTGGAAAGATACGACCCGAACCTGCCGAAAGTAGTGGTCGAGCGAAACAGACTGGTTCAGGCGGTTCTTAATATTCTTACAAATGCTTTCGAGGCGACCCCTGACCAAGGGCGGATCGTGGTAGAGACACATCGCGGAAACGGAGGGGAACCATCTGCCCGAGAGACATCTCCCCCGAGGTCGATTATCATCGATTTCTCGAACACCGGTCCAGCGATTCCCTTCAAGGAAGCGGAACGGATGTTCGACCCTTTCTTCACGACAAAAGACAGAGGGACAGGTCTTGGGCTCACCATAGCTCAACAGGTTGCAGTGGCCCACGGGGGAAGCCTCACCTTGATCAGGGAGCCAGAGGCCGACCAGCAAGGTGGGATTACCCTTCGCATGGAGCTGCCCGCCAAGGCATAGAGGGATGGATGAGCGGGTTCGGCTTCCTCAGTGAAAGGCACGGCCCATCCTGAAAATGGGGAGGAAGATCGAGAGTAGTATCGATCCGATAACACCCCCGATCAGGACAATGAGGACCGGTTCCAGGAGGCTGGTCAGCGCTGCAATGGTCGATTCAATCTGCTGCTCGTAGAAGTTGGACACCTTTGTCAGCATTTTGTCCAAGGCCCCTGATTCCTCTCCTGTCGATGCCATCTGGATCACCATTTCGGGAAAGACTTCCCTCCTCTCGCTCATGGACTCGGCAAAGCTTCTGCCCCGCTCGATCGCGGTTGAGGAGTCCCGGATAGCTCTTTCGATGAAGGAATTTCCAGCCGTTTCGGCCACGAGATCCAGAGACGCCAGAATCGGGACACCGCTGTTGATCAGAACACCCAGCGTTCGGGTGAACTTCACAAGGGCGTACTTCTTGAGAAGGGGACCAAAGAGCGGCATTTTCAACTTGTATCGGTCAAATGCATACCGCCCCCCTGGACGCCTGAGAATCAGAGCACAAACGATGGCAACCAGCACAGCAGCCCCAAGAAAGACCAGACCGTACTCCCTGATGGTCGAACTCGCGGAGAGCAGTATTCTTGTCGGTGTCGGCAGTCTTGCGCCAAAGCCGCGATAAATGCGCTGGAAAACAGGAACCACCGAGATCACCAGAAACAGGACCGCACCGGTGGTAAATACAATCAGGAAAGAAGGATAGGTTATGGCGCTTACCAGTTTCCGTCTCAAATCGGCCATCTTCTCCAGATAGCTGCTCAGTTGGGCCAGGGCCTGGTCGAGCCTTCCGCTGATCTCACCGGCCCTCACCATATTGACAAAGAGGGAACCGAAGGCTCGCGGATGCTTGGCAAGAGCATCGTGGAGGGTGCTGCCCTCTTCCACCTCGCTGCTTACGCTTTCCAAGATGTTCCTGAAATGGCTGTTGTCGATCTCCTTGCTGAAACTCTGCAGACACCGGAGCAGGGGAAGACCCGCTTCAACCATCGCGGAGAGCTGACTGGCAAACAGGAGCACCTCATTGAGTTTGATCCGGGGTTGAAATAGGACGATACCGGGAGAGGGCCTCTCTCTCAGGGGTTTCTTCACCCTCTCTTCACGGAAGCTGAGAGGTATCAACTTACGTTGATGGAGGATCTCCATCAACTGGTTTTCATCTGCCGCTTCCAGATGCCCTTTTACGTTTCCACCGCTCTCCTGTTTGGCCGTATATGCGTAGAACGGCATACCCGTCTCCCTCGGGAAAGGAGGCCAAGAGGGCGAGACTGAATCAATCAGTCATCCTCCATGGTGACCCTTATTACCTCTTCAACGGTTGTGACTCCCTCGAGTACCTTCTGAATCCCGTTTTCCCTGAGTGTGGTCATCCCCAACTCTATGGCCTTCTTCTTTATCTTCTCCCCATCCGCACCGTTGAGAACCAGGTTCCGGATGGGCTTTTTCATCTCAAGCATCTCACACAGGGCCACCCGGCCGTAATAGCCGGTCCCCTTGCACATGGAGCATCCCCTTCCCCTATAGAATCGAATGTCATTGTCCTTCGACAACCCCAGGGAAGAGAGCATGGCTTGGTCCGGGCGATAGGACTCCTTGCATTCCGGGCAGATCCTCCTCACCAGCCTCTGTGCCACAGCCAGATTGAGAGACGAGGAGACAAGAAAAGGCTCTATACCCATGTTGATGAGGCGCGTTATGGTGCCGGTGGATTCGTTGGTGTGGAGGGTGCTGAAAACAAGATGACCTGTTAGAGCCGAGCGGATCCCCATCTCTGCCGTTTCCAGATCACGGATCTCCCCGATCATGATTATGTCCGGATCCTGGCGGAGGATGTGGCGCAATCCTCTGGCAAAGGTCAAACCGATCTTGGGATTGGTCTGGACCTGATATATCCCCCGGATCTGATACTCCACAGGATCCTCTACGGTCACGATGTTGATCTCCGGCGACTTTATGGCCGAAAGACCCGAGTAAAGGGTTGTGGTCTTTCCGCTTCCCGTGGGGCCGGTCAAAAGGATCATACCATGGGGTCGCCGAATATGCCTCTTGAAGATCTCCAGGCTTTTCTCATCAAACCCCAGCTTCTCCAAATCCAAGGAGAGGCTCCCCTTCTCCAGGAGGCGCATGACGACCTTTTCTCCAAAGATCGTAGGCAGGCTGGAAACCCTCAGGTCCACCTCCCTGTGTTTGATTCGGATCGTGAACCGTCCGTCCTGGGGGAGGCGTCTTTCTGCGATATCCATGTTGGCCATAATCTTGATCCTGGACACGATGGCCATCTGGAGTTCCTTGGCTGGAGAAATAACATCGTGAAGAATCCCGTCGATTCTGTAGCGAATGCTGAGTCGCTTTTCCTGGGGTTCCACATGAATGTCACTGGCCCGTTCATTGATGGCATTGGCGATAATGTAATCGACAAGCCTGACGATGGGTGCGGCTTCGCTCTGCTCCTTCAAACGTTCCAGAGCGACTTCCCTGTCTTCCTCTGCGTCTTTTTTCAACTCCACATGCGTTTCGGAGACGTCCCTCAGCACGTCCTCCAGGCTCTCCTCCTTGCCCCCGCTGGAATAGAACTTCTCGATGAGGAGCTTGGCCCCCTCCCTGGAGATGATGGCCGTGTTGATCCGCCGCTGGGTGATTGCCCTCAGGTCATCAATGGCGATGATATCGAAGGGGTTGGCCATGGCCACATCGATAACGTTCCCATGGCCAGCCACGGGTACAGCCATGTACTGCCTGGCCACCCTTTCGGGAATCATCTTGAGCAGTTCCCCGTCGATATGGGTGACCTCTTCGGCCGAGATGTGATCGATGTTGAGCTGTTTTGCCAGAGCCCCGAGAACCTCCTTCTCCGAGGCGAAACCCATGTCGATGAGGATGTCGCCCAGCAGGCCTCCTCGTTGTTTCTGCCTTTCGAGGGCCCTCTGGAGTTGCTGTTCACTGACCACACGGCTCTCAACGAGCAAGGCACCGAGCGATTTGTAGTCCAGGGTGTAGCTCTTGGTCTGTTCGAAACCTTCGGGCTCTGGTTTGATATCCGTCACTGCCGCCAAGGGAAACCCCTTATCCCTCATCGACTCTCACGATATGAGGGGTCAGGAAAATCATGGTTTCGTCGAATTCTTTCTTCTCAATCTTGCTCCGAAAGAGAAGACCCAGAATCGGTATCCTGGAAAGAACAGGCACCGCCTGTCGCGTGCTCCTCTGATCCGTCGTAACAAGCCCGCCGATTACCACGGTCTCTCCGTCCCTCACCCGGACCAGGGAAGCGGCGTTTCGTTTATTGATGGTGAAATAGGGCTCGCCCTGGATAAGCACGTTGTCTCCAATGGTGCTCCTTTCGATCTTGACCTCCATCACGACAGATCCATCCCGGGTAATCTTGGGCTTGATGTTGAGCTTTGTCCCGATCTGTTGCTGGGCGACCTCCACCTGTCCGGTTTCCGGATCAAGACCTTGGGGCACGGGCACCTGCTGGCCCACCACGATCTCGGCGTTTTCGTTTTCCACAACCTGTATGCTTGGTTTCGACACGAGGTGGAGCTTGCCTTTCTGCTCCAGGGCCTGAAGCTCGATATCCAGGCTCAGGTTGCCGAGAAGGGTGTATCCGATCGTCCCTACAGGTGCGAAATCGCCTACGAGGGGAAGATCGACCCCGAGATTCTGAGGGGTGCCCTGGAGGCTGCCGCTTTGGCTACCCCGGCGCCCTCCAATGGTTCTTTTTGGTTTTCCGTCGGCGGTCGTCTCGGTACTCTCATACCTCCCACCCCACTGGATCCCAAGACCCAGTGAATCCCCGTGAAACATCTCCACCACCCGGGCTTCGATTCTCACCTGAGCGGGAGGCCTATCCAGAGCCTTTGCAACCGCCTCGATCTCCCTGAGATTCTCTTCCACATCCGTGACTACCAGGGTGTTGGTCTGCTTCAGGAGCTGCACATTTGCACCCCTGTCGATCCCCTTCTCCTTCTTGTGGCTGAGTAAGGGTTCAAGGAGATTTTTCAGCTCCTTGGCCTTGTTTTTCCCGGAAGATAGGGTTTCACCGATGTAATCGAGGGTGATTTCTCTGGTTTGAAGGGGTTCTTCGAGCTTCCGGGCCTCCCTGAGCTGCTGCTGTGCCCGCCGGATCTCCAGTTCCTGCTGGAGGGTAAGCCTCAGCGACTTCAAATCGTCAACTCGGATTATATTGTCCTCGATCACATAACCGAGGTTGTTGCTCTTAAGTATTGCATCCAGACCAGCCCTCAGTGTCGTGTCTTCTATTTCATACGAGATTCTCCCCTTTACCCCTTTCCCCAGGACGATGTTGAGGCCGTATTCTTCGGCAATGATACCGAGCACGTCTCGGATATCCGCATCTCTGACCCTGATCGTGAGGGGCTTGTCACTTGAAAGAAGATCCCCCGCCCTTGCGGGACCATGGAACACAACCACGGAGGAGATGAAAGCCAGACCGAGCATAACCCTCATGATTCTGCTTATGGAATGCCTCATCGTTTGACCTCACGTTTTTTCGAAGCAGGTATCTTGAGATAAAGGGGATAGGCCCTGCCTCCCGCCTCAACAATCACATGGTCCTCTTCAATCCGGCCGATCCTCTGACCCTCTATTGTTTCGCCCGATCTCAGGGCCCTGTTGTTGATGATAGCTCTCCTTCTCCCCCCGATGTCCATGATGCCCATCAAGACCAATTTCGGCCGCTTCCGCTTCCTGACGGTTCTCTTGGTGGGTTTGCGTTTCTGAGAAGCCGCAGCGACCGTGGCCTTGGCCTTTGGCGAAAAAGGATCTCGGCCGACCGAAATCCGCTCCGTCCTGGCAGAGAGGATCTGGTTCCCGTCTGATCCGGCTGTGTCGGCTCCCAGGTCATTGGTCAGCTCGAAGATGTTTAGGGTGAACTGGAGCCGATGCATTGCAGGAGTCTTCTTGTCGGCCTCGATCTTGAGATCACCGAGGCTCAGCCGCAGGCCGTTCTCGATACGATCTACGAAGTTGACCAACTCCGGATAGGCGGCCCGGGTTTCTATGAGAAAAGGATATCGCCTGAAGCCTGGACCCTCCTCTTCGTCCAGAGGCTTGACTGCGACGAATTGTATGTTCATCTGCTTGCCCATCCGATTGCTCTGCTCCAAGAGTTCC
>JAFDHF010000072.1 GCA_019308905.1 Deltaproteobacteria bacterium | reverse complement strand
AATGAGAGTAGACTTAGGGTTGGAGACGTTGTAGAAGTGCATGGCGTTAGAGATCTTGAATCCCTCCTCCACGAAATCTGGCCGGCTTTGATGGTCTCTTAATACTGAGCGATGGAGGTGAGCAGAAATGCCCCCACCCTTTGTTCCCAAGAGAGTTGAGGACATCATTTACTATTACTATGCCAAGCTTGTTATCGCACCTTCAGCGGGTTTCGAAAGAAATTATGGCTTTATTATCGACACCTATAAGCGCCTTAAATCAGGTGAGGTTGAAATGTCCCATTATGACCGAGAGATTGAACATGTTGCAAAAGCAGCCGATGAGTGCGCTTTTTGTGGGAGCCGATCGAAAAACTGCCAGCCCGTCCATGTCGTTCCCAGGTCTCTTGGTATTCCTCCGGGCATGCATAATTTGGTGATAGCCTGCGAGAATTGTGCGCAGTCAAAGCAGGATAAAGATCTCATGTATTGGTGGTGTAAGGAACTGGGGAAGCCGCGAGATGATGTGCCGCGAATACCCCTAGGACTTTACCTGAAAATAGCTTACGAGATGAACAGGATAAATTTCAGTTTGAGGAAGAAGTGCAATGGCTTGGCACAGGTTTTTGATCATGTAAAGCGACAAAATAAAACTAAATGATTTCCTGCACGACACCTCAGAACTTAACATGTAACGGAATTTAAAGGCGTTTCCAAAGGGCCGTTCTTGCCATGAGCATCAAATTAACTGCTAGCGATCTCTACAGCTATTTCCAACCTTCACCGTGCCCGAGACGGGTTTATCTTAAGCAGATTGGGAAAGGGGAGGTGCCACCAAGCCCGTATGAGGAGATTTTGATCCGGCTCGGTGAGAAGCATGAAGCATCACATCTTGCAGGCTTTGCGGAATGGGCTGACCTTAGTGAAGGCGATTTAGATGAGCGGGAGCATAGGAGAGCGAGGCTATTTACAAAGGCTTTCCTGTAATGTATCAGGGCGTTCTAAGATCGAGCTATGACTTTAACGGGAGGGAGTGTGAGATTTTAGGCGAGCCGGATTTCCTAATAAAACACCAAGAGGATTATGCAATCAGGGACTCGAAGATATCTCGAAGAATTACTGAACAAGATCATCCTGAGATTCTGAGACAGCTAGGAATTTACGGTTGGCTTTACGAACGGATATTTGGAAAGCCTCCCCATTCCTTACAGGTCCACTCGGGAACAGGTGAGATTCTTGAAGTTTCCTACGATGATGGGGGCGCTGCCCTCCAGATCCTTGAAAAGATATTAAGCCTCAAGACAGCAAACTCTGAAATCTATAGCCCGGTCGGATGGAGCAAGTGCAGTGGCTGCTGCTTCCATGCCCATTGTTGGCAAAGGGCTGAGGCAAACTATGATGTTGCCTTAGTGCCGGGAGTCGATCAAAACTTGGCGGTGGTTCTCAAAGAGGAAGGAATAAGCACAATCGACGATCTCCTCGGAAGGTTTGACGAAGATAGCCTCTCAGAACTTAAACGTCCTTGGAGCAAAGGTGCACGGCGGGTGGGGAAAGATGCTGCCAAAATCATACGGATGGCAAGGGCAATCTCACAGAATAAGGAAATCCTCATACAGCCGCCTCCAATACCCGAATATCCAAATTACGTCATGTTCGATCTTGAAGGCTTACCTCCACAGTTGGATGAGCTCGAAAAGATCTATCTCTGGGGAATGCGAGTCTTTGGAAAAGACCCGAGCGATTTCATGCCAGCAATGGCAGGCTTTGGGGATGAAGGCGATAGGGAAGGCTGGAAAGGATTTCTAAACAACGCTAAGGTGATCTTTGATAAATAGGGGGATATCCCCTTTGTTCACTGGCATCACTATGAGCGGGCCAAAATCGATTTATATTTGAAGCGTCACATGGGCATAGATGGGATAGCAGAAAGGGTTAAAAGAAATCTACTGGATCTTCTGCCAATTACTCAACGCTCCGTTGCGTTGCCCCTTCTAAGTTATGGCTTGAAGGTGCTGGAAGAAATATGTTGGCTTCAAAAGGACCTTGGATGGCGTGGCGGGTGATTGGGCCATGGCTAAGTATATTGAGGCCACTGAAAAGGGGTCTGGCGAACAGCGAGAGGACCCCATGGATCAAATTCTGGCCTATAATCGTGAAGATCTGGAGGCAACCTGGGCAGTTTTGAAGTGGCCGAAGTCGAAAATGCATTGATCGTAAGTAAATCTAAGGGGAACCGACCATGAAGATTTTTCTGACCTCAGATGCACACTTAGGTATGAAGTTTGCCGGGTACCCGAGCGTCCAGGAAAAGCTTGTCGAAGCCAGGTTTGAAGCACTGAAACGGTGTATTGATATTGCTAACGAGCGGGAGTGCGAGCTGTTTGTTGTTGGGGGCGACCTTTTTGACAGGGTTTCAGTGGCAAAGGGCGATATCAAACGTGCGGCAGATATCCTGGGCGACTTTCAGGGCAGATTGGTTGCCGTTCTGCCTGGGAACCATGATTTCATTGCTGACCGGCCGGATGGCCTCTGGGCGATTTTCAAAGGTTTCGCTGATAACCATGTTCTTGTACTGGAATCGAAAAAAATCTATTCACTCAAACCCTATGATTTGGATGCCAACCTATATGCGGCCCCATGTGAGACAAAGCATTCAGGAGAGAATAATATCGGATGGATTCGAGAGGTTGAGAAGGACAAAGATGTTGCCTTTCACATTGGGATAGCGCACGGTAGCCTTGAAGGTCTTTCGCCTGATTTTGACAGGGACTACTATCCAATGACGGAATCCGAGTTATTATCGTGTGGGCTGGATCTCTGGTTAATGGGCCACACGCATATACCTTACCCACCTATACCCGGACCCAAAAGCAAAGTCTATTATCCAGGGACACCGGAGCCGGACGGATTTGACTGTGGCCATGAAGGAAAAGGCCTCTTGATAGAAATAAGCCGGGATAAAGAGATAACAGCCAATTTCCTTAGCACAGGGGCTTACCGATTTTATCGCGAAGAGATCGAGATCAGTTCGTGGAAGGATGCTGAAGAGATCCTGACGAGATATTCCGATCCTGAGCACAGAAATACCCTTTTGAAGCTGAAAGTGAAAGGGAGGCTCCCTGAGGCGGAATATGAAGGACTGCGTGTATTGCGTGAAAAGCTGGGAAAAAACCTGTGCTTCTTCCATTTCGATTCCACAGAAGTCACGATCAAGATCACACCGGATGTCATTGATAGGGAATTCACCGAGGGTTCTTTCCCATACAGGCTATTGAAAGGACTTGCGGAGGCCTTAGATTTTGAAGCATTGCAGGTAGCCTATGAGCTTATCCAGGAGACACGCAGATGATCATCGAAAAGGTAATCATTAAGACCTTTGGAGGACTTTCCAAAAGGGAAATAGATCTCAAAGATGGCATGAACGTCGTCGTGGGACCTAATGAATCGGGAAAGTCCACGATCTACAATGCCATTGAGAATACGCTCTTTACCCCTTCAAAACTCACTCGTACCAAGTTCAGGAAGCAGATGGCCCATTTCATCCCTGTCGGGGGCGGTGACACAATTGAAGTCACCATCCATTTCAAAAGACAGGGCAGTAACTACACGCTGCGGCGGCGGTGGGGCGCTTCGGTTTTGTCTTCGCTGACCCTACCCGATGGGTCGGTGCTGACTGATGATGATGCGATACAGAACGTAGTCCGGGAGTGCCTCCAGGTCCCCGAGGGCACATGTAAGACAGTCATGATGACCTATCAATCCGGTCTTGCAAAAACCGTTGATGACGTTCAAGAAAGCAGAGAAACCATTGAATCTCTTGGTGATTTTCTCAGAAAAACTGTCATGGAGATGGATGGGGTGTCTGTAGATTCGTTTAAAGCTAAGATCGAAAGCTCCTATAGCGATTTTTTTGGGCGGTGGGATATTGACGCCAATTATCCAGAGGGCAATCGAGGTATTGAGAATCCATGGGCGAGAGGCGCAGGCTCCATTACTCATTTGTTCTATGAAAAAGAAAGGGTGAAGAAGGCCCTCGAAACTGCCACCGAATACGAGGAGGAGTTGGACGATCTGAACAAGAGAATATCCGACCATGCTAGCGAAGTAAACGAGGCGGAATCTTACGTCAAGAATAATAAGGCCCTCAAGGAAGACGCGGTCAAACGAAAGCAGATCGAGGCCGAGCTTAAAGGTTTTGCTTTAGAGTACGAGAAACTCGAAACAATCAATAAGGACTGGCCTGTGACAGAATCGAAGATCAATGACATAAACAAAAAAATTCCTGAACTGGAGGAGAAAGAGGCAAAGCTCAATAAAGAGAAGGAAGAGACCGAGACTTATCAAAAGGGCAAAGAGCTCTTGGATAAGTACAACCGGGTAAAGACCAAAAAGCAGGCTGTGGGTGAAGCTCAAGAAAGCCTGGAAAAAGTGATGAAGGTCTCAGACGAAGACCTCAAGCGCATCAGAGCGGCATTCAATATGAAAAGCAAGCTCGAGGTCTCTTTAGCAGCAGGGAAGCTATCAGCCAAATTCACTCCGAAAAAGGATATCGAACTGGAAGTTCAAAAGGGATTAGAGGATAAGTTTCGAACCAAAACAAGGGCAGGAGAGACAGTTGAGTTTCAGGCCGACGGAATGCTGCTATTGTCCCATCTTGAATGGAACCTGGAGGTGACGTCCGGTGAGGTAGAATACGACCAAGTACTGAAAGAATATGAGAAGGTAAAATGGGATATTGAAGAACATCTCCAGAGGTTCAATGTAAAGACCCTTGAGGAGGTTGAAGCGATAAACACGACCTACAAAGCAGAATGCGCAAAGGTAGAAAGTGCGAGATCCAGCCTGGAAGAGGAATTAGGGGACATCACATACAACGAATTGAAAGAGAAGGTGAAGGGGCTCCAGGTCAAAGAGCCTGACAGGGACCTCGGGGCGATTCTTACTGAACTGGCAGACGCAAAAGCAGAAATCAAAGGCCTTAAAGGGGAGCTGGCTGATCTTCAGGAAAAGCACTGGAGATATGCTCAGGAATTTGGTGATCAGCGCAAGTTACTTGAGAGGCTGGCCGAGGTCACGGGATTACGAAAAGATAACGACAAGGCTCTCAGCAAATTGAGACCTTTACCAGCACAGATAGAGAATGTGGATGAATTCATTAGTGAGTATGAGGCGATGGAAGCCGGACTCAAGGAATTGACGAAGGAATATAATGACCTGATTCAAGAAAGAATTCGGCTGGAGGGAAAGGCACCCGACAGATCTGTTGAGGAAATTGAAAGGGATTTGGTGGAGGCAGAGGAAAGGTTTAGCGCAGAACTCAGAAAGGGTATGGCCATAAATAGAATAAGGAAAACCATGGAAGGCTTGCTTGAGGAGATGGATAGCGCCACATATAAACGCCTGGAGAAAGATGTCTCAGAATTGCTGGAAAAGATGACAGGGGGGCGATACAAAGTTGTAGAGATGGAAGAAAGTGTTCCAAGTGGGTTCCACAGGAAAGATGGCGTTGTGATGCCCTATGACATTCTTTCAACAGGTACCAAGGATGTACTCGGTATTGCTCTGAGATTGGCGATAACCAAACAATTCTTACGGGCGAAGGAGGGGTTTGTGATAATGGATGACCCGCTTGTTGACCTTGATCCCGATCGCCAGTCAAAAGCCGCTGATACCATCAGCGATTTCGCCGAGACCAAACAGGTTATTCTATTAACCTGCCACCCTACTCATGCGGAGTTACTGGGAGGTAATCGAGTAGAACTCGAAATCTGATTGGGGGCAGAGATGGGAATAAGACTTCCGGATTCAAAAAACTAATAAAGACGCACTATATAAAGTTACATAGCTGTTTTATCTTCTTTGGTGACCGTCGGCGGAAATTGAATTGGACTTCTTCCCAAATGACCTCCAGATCTTCGAACCAGCAGTTGGTGGTCGCCTCATAGCGCATTTGGCGCCAAACCCTTTCCTGCATGTTTAGAGCAGGCTGATAGGGAGGCAGATACATAAGGCGGAGTTCCCGATGAGATCTGAAGTACTCTTGGATCTGTTCTCCCCGGTGCCATGGCGCTCGATCGACATAGACCCAGATTTTGAAAGCCTTGAGCCGATGGCGCATATGTCTGAGAACATCAAGGAAGCTCTGACGGTCCCCTTCGGCAGTCCGAACGGGCCCCCGTCTTGGCATCCTCCGAGCGGGCCTGAAGGTAGACATGGCTGGCACGGTTCATCCGATAACCCAACCGATACATCCAGTTTTGGGCTTGTCGAACCTTCAGGTTTATCCCAAAGTATTTCTTCAAATGGACAACCAGCGTTGGGCCATCCCACCCAACACGAGACCAACCAAACTCCCGAGGACTCCTCTCCAGATGATCCTCCAGCTCATGCGCAAGCTTCTCGGTAAGCTGTCCAGGACGGCCAGACCGAGGGTTGGGTCGAAGGAACTCGATACCTTCTTGGTTCACCCCATGGACCCATCGACTCAAGCTCATGCGGGTTAGGCCCAGTACTTGAGTTATCCATCCCGGACGCTGGCCCTCCAGTACCAGCAACAGAGCCGCGATCTTCATACCAACCCAGGCTCCCGGGAGTTTCTGGGCAAGGTCTAACAACTGCCCGCGAATCAAATCGGGATGATCGAGCGATAGTCTCTTCATGTGGTAAGTATAGCATAAACTTCACAGCTATGTAACACTATTTAGTACGTGTTCATTAGCACTGTCGAATCCGGGTAATAGCAAGGGCGGAATTACCGAGATCTCCGGGAGGTGAAATGTGATGATCCTAAACCCACTCAAAGGGGTGATATATCACGATCCTCGATGTGGCACGGCTCTGCCGGACATAGAAGCCAGGCTAGGCAGGATCAATGGGTGCAAGTATCTACGCGAGCTAAGAAAAGCAATCCAGAGGGAGTTTGGAATAAGGCCAAGGGAATCAATGGCTGCATAAGCGAGTGATCATGATGGAGAAAACAAGCCGCTATGAAATCTCAAGTCCAAAGGGGATTCGCTAAGCCCCCGTCTGGCATAGACCTTGCATAGCGGAGAAATAGGAGCAATAGGGACATCGGAGGAATAAATGAAACGTTTGTATTATCATAGGTGGATTCAACAGTTTATCATAGATGAATTTTCCTCAGAGGATTCAATGCGGGATTATCTTTTTTCTAATCCAAACTTGATTTTCGCACACGACGATTTTGTTATTCCAATTGTCGAAGAGAAATACCTACCGGAAAGTACATTGGATAAGAACTTTGGAAGAGCAGACATAGTTCTTTGTCGAATAGAAAAGGAAACCGGGCACACAATTAGTACTTCTGATAGACCTGACGTCTCGAACGTAGAAGCATGGATCATTGAACTGAAGAAGGACGAGGCAAGCTATGCAAATGGATTCAAGCAACTATTCGACTATATGACGTCAATTAGAATGAATAGTCACATTCAAGAAGAGATGATAAATGACATAAGAACAAGAATTGAAGGAGAATTCCGTATAGACAATTTACAACTAAAAGATGGCCTCGTTGCTATCTGTGGCGCTCTTGTTGCTCCTTCCTTTGATTTGATCGGGAGGACTAGAGAAACTATCAAGAACTACGGGAAAGACTGGGAAATTCTGGAAAAAAACCTAAGAAAAGCAGGTACATTTGACAATGGCTTCACATTGTTTGATGCGGTGCATGCCACTCACAAATTATTCTCACAAGTATGTCTTATCAAATTGATAAGGTTCCGGAGAGGGGACGAAGTAATTGTATATTCAGAAAACGCCTTGGGGAGTAAAGCCGCAGCACATATATCAAGAGTGGATCCGGTAGACCTTTTTTTGAAAGGTTTGATCAGCGAAGACGACATTTTTTATTTCAGAGATGAGAAGAATAGATCTCACCGGGAAGTTAGGTGTAAAGTCTTGAGAAAAAGAGGTCGAAGCCATTCATTTATTGTAAGGATCGAGTCGCTTAAGGATGATAAGGAACTAGATATGCCAAAATGGACTAACGAAAAATATGTATTTGAAACTACGAAACTTCCAATTGAAAATACCACTAAGAATTGCAGCATAGCCCTTCATAAGCGGTATAAAGTGTATGACGATAAGGAGTTATATCTCTATTATTGGAACTTCGGTGATAAAGATTTCGTGAGGGAGCGGGACGGCAAGAGTATCGCCGAATTAAGAGAGGAAGTAAGGTCGAGTGGTGCCTAGGTCGGCAAGGGGTCATGTCTACTCTTGACTCTTATTGCGGGGTGTTTTGTAAGTACAGACAGTTAAGCTGCGTTGGCGAAGGCAGGTACCGAGGATATTCTCCTGCACTTCCAGGTTTCGGGGAATGAAGTTGCTGTCAGATCTTGAATTCTCAACAACGATTGACGTAGGCGCTCTGACGATCCTTTTCGGCACATCCATTGCTAGCCCCATGTGAAGACCACCCGTCGGCCGGCTCGAAATTGCAGAAACTGATCACTTGTTCTTAAACGAGTTACACTAATTCAACCTATTCAACCGTTTGCAAGGGCACAGGTTTGTCGATTGATCAACTTAAGTATTAGACCAGTTGGCCGGGTGTAAAGACCACAGCGGGAAGGACTCATCAGCCTCTATCTAACCAATTGAACCAATTCAAACAATTGAAACCGCCACAGAGAGATACGTTCCTCACTTGACCCAATCGACCGTTTAGTGAGGTGACGAAGTCGTGGCTCAAATGTATCCATTGGACATCGAATGCCTTCCTGAAGCCACAGAGGGCGAAAAGAAGGTATTCAGATTCATCAAAGCAGGGGCCCGTCCTGATGAGGGCTTTATTTGCTGGTACGAGCCGAACATCGACGGCCACCGGCCCGACTTCGTGCTCTTTGGAAAGGAGTTCGGACTCCTTGTGCTCGAAGTCAAGGACTGGGAAGCCTGGCAAATCCGTCGTGGCGATGCCCATTTTTTCACGGTCTGTTTTTCAGGGCAGGACCACCAAGAGACCAACCCAGAAAAGCAGGCCAAGAGATATGCAGATCGGCTGATGCAACTTCTGAGACGGGTTCCCTCCCTCCGAGAGCGAGACGGCAAGCATCAGGGGAAGCTGAAGGTCCCGGTCGCTCGGGCTGTGGTCTTTACAAACATATCGGAGGAGGAATACACCCGATGCAGCTTTCAACGCCTGATCCCCCGGGACAAGGTCCTTCTAAAAGACGACCTTGACCCATGCAGCGAGATCTCGTGCGATCCCTCGGGAGGCGCATTTCGGAAGCGCATCGGGCCCATGTTCCCCTTCCCCTTCCAGGGCTCCACCAATCCGGAGCTCGATCGGATCAAGGAGACCGTCTGGCCCGAGATCTCGCTGAACCTTCCCCCAAGGGACGGTTCCGGTAGAACCCGTTTTCAGACCGAGGTGAGACGGCTCGATCAGAACCAGGCCCGTATCGCCCTCAAACTCAAACGGGGCCACCAGATCATTAAGGGCCCACCTGGAAGTGGTAAGACCCTCGTCCTGGTTCACCGGTGCTGCCGCTTGAGGAAACACGATCCAAGGGTCAAACGGGTCCTTTTTGTCTGTTACAACATCGCCCTGGTGAGTTACATCAAGCGCCTCATCATGGAAAACGGTGTCGGCCTTGGCGATGGAGTTGAGGTGTGTCATTTCTATGACCTTTGTTCCAGAATCCTTGACGAGAAAATAGACTATGACAGGAAAGACTCACGGTACTACCAGGACTGCATCGACCTCGCTCTTGACGCGGTGGGAAGCGGTCAGTCTCACGTCGAGCCCTTTGACGCGGTTCTTGTCGATGAGGGTCAGGATCTCAGCGATCAGATGGTTAGGGCGGTTCTGGGCCTCCTCAAACCCGGTGGGGATCTTGTCATTGCCTTGGACCCCTACCAGGATATCTACAAGAGAAAATCGAGTTGGAAGGCCCTCGGAATCCAGGCCAAAGGCCACACTCGCTACCTGAAAAAGGTCTACCGGAGCACACGGGAGATCTTCGAGTTCACCCAGCGGTTTATTGGACAGGATCCCGCGGCCTTCCAGCAGGCCTCCCTTCCATTTGAATCGGCCATGCACGGCCCAGAACCGGAACTCATACGGCTTCCAGGTCACAAAGAATTAGAGGATCTTCTCGTCAGAGACGTTTACAGTCAGATCAAGAAGGGCGAATTCAAACGATCAGAGATAGCCATCATCTACGATGACAAAGCCTACGGCCCGGGGGGGTTTCAATACGACCCGAGGCATTCCCCCAGGGAACTAGTCGCAAAACTTGAAGGGGCCGGCATCCCGACCAAGTGGCCCTCCCGGGATATACACGCGAAGGAGGAGTTTGACATTACCACCGACAGGGTCACCGTGATCTCGATCCACAGCGCTAAAGGCATCGATTTTGACCTTGTCTATCTGGTGGGTATGGACGGTCTGAACGTGTCAGACGCAACCAGAGGCCAGATCATCAAGACCGTGTACGTCGCCATGACAAGAGCCAAATACCGCCTGGTCATCCCATATGTTCATGAAAACGAATTGATAGATCGAATCAAATGCGGAGGGAAAAATTTCCCAGGCATGAGACGACTGAAGCGGCAAGAGACCGGATGAGAGGTGAATGAAATGAGTATACCTCCTCTGTCCAAATCCAAGTTTATCGCAGGCATCCAGTGCCCCCTCCGGCTATGGTACTCGGTCTATGCACCAGAGCTTGCCTCCGAGCCGACCCCAGCCAAGCAAGCACGATTGGATAACGGTCGAAAGGTGGGCGCACTTGCCAGAGGTCTCTTTCCTCGAGGGGTCTTGGTTGAGGAAGATCATCTTCACCACGAAGAGGCGATTCGTTCTACGCAAGCTTTTCTCAAATCGGCCAGTGTCCCTGCGATCTATGAGGGGGCGTTTACGTTCAACCACGTCAAAATCCGCACTGATATTCTTGAAAGGGTGAGAGATGGATCATGGAATCTCATGGAGGTCAAGTCCGCCACCCAGGTAAAGGAGGATCATCGATACGATGTGGCGATTCAATACTACGTCCTGAACGGTTTCGGGTTTGATCTGAAAAGCGCAGGAGTCCTCCATCTGAACAAGGAATACGTCTATGACGGTGAGGAGCTTGATCTCGGGGCTCTGTTTCGGTTCGAAGATCTAAAGGGGCAAGTGGCCCGAATCCAGGAGGAGGTCGAGGCGAAACTGCAGGACCTGAAAACGATGCTTGGAAGCGGCTCGCCTCCCGTCACCAATCCCTCGAGACACTGCTCCGAACCATATGACTGCGAGTTCTATGAGCACTGCCGAAAGAAGATGCCGGATCACTGGGTACTCCAACTGTCGGGAATAGGGAAGGATAAACTCTCTCAACTGGCAGAAATGGGGATTCATGACATCCGGGATGTTCCAGATTCCTTTCCCCTTTCTCCAGTTCAACTGCGGATCAAGCGTTGTGTTGTTAGAGGCAGAGAATACATCGGACCTATGCTCAAGACCGCTCTCAGTGAGCGTGAGTATCCTATCCATTTCCTGGATTTTGAGACCATCAGTCCTCCGATCCCTCGATATGGGAACACTCGTCCTCATCAAAAGATCCCTTTCCAGTGGTCGGACCATATCCTCTCAGGAGGTGGCAGTCTGGACCACAGGGAGTATCTCTCCGTGGAAGACAGCGATACAAGGGAGGAATTAGCCTCTAGCCTCTTGGAAGCGCTCGGTGACCGGGGTGACATTTGCACTTACACAACCTATGAGAAGCGGGTGATTGCCGGGCTTGCCAATCACTTACCGAAGTACCGGAATCATCTCCTCACCCTCCTCGACAGATGCTGGGACCTCTGGGGCACCATAAGAAAAGGTTATTACCATCCTGACTTCCACGGATCTTTTTCTCTGAAAACCGTTCTTCCTGCCGTTGTGCCCTCCATGTCTTACGAGGTGCTGGCTGTTCAGGATGGGGAATATGCCGGAGTGGAGTATCTCCGAATGATCGACGGCGAGACCCGATTTGAAGAGAAGGAGATGATCCGAAAAAATCTTCTTCAATACTGTGGGCACGACACCATTGGTATGTTGAAAATCCGAGAGGAGCTTCTCAAGCGTTGTGGTGCCTAGGCGAGAAGGCGTGGTCTCAAAGAGAAGCTCGCCGCGCGCCCAAGGGGGGGCAAAAACTGTGGTTTTGGATCGGGTTACTGCAACGTCTGGTATTCAAGGTGCTCCTTTTCCCTCAATCTTTCTCAAGGGCCATGTTGGCCGGGCGTTTGAGGGGCGAGGCAGCGGAAAAGGAAAATGTCCGTTTGGATTGACATCGAAAGAGGGCGGCGGTTCGCAAAACTCCTCTAAGATTCCTTCTCGGGTAGAGGCATTTTCAGGAGAATCGAGATGCTAGAAGACAAAACGCCAAGGATGACTTGATATCCCGGGGTATTTTGGAGGAAAGAGCGGCGATTCTTCATCAGGCGTTGAGAAATACGAGAAAATCCTAGATGAAAACAGACTTCTGACCTTCGGGCGGATAGTCAGCCTTGCAATCGAAAGACTGGAGTCAAATCCAGAATCGTTACCCGGTGTAAGGCACCTCATTGTTGACGAGTACCAAGACATCAATCGAGCCCAAGAGCACTTCATTAGTTAGTGCCCGTCCGGAAAGCCCCGTTTTTCGCGGATTTGAGCGGGCGAAGTGTTTAGCAGCCACTGGAAATTAGCCAATTGGCTGGTGATAATGAACTATCTACCAATCAAACGGTGTCCCTTCGAGGGGTTGGCTCGATTTCGGGCACAGCTCGACTCTCAGAGTTGTGGTGATACTGATTCAGCGACCTTAGGCCGTGGCCATCTTCAACCGACCCAAAACATGCAAATTGTACGATACCACTGCATCCAGGACAGAAAGCCCTCTTGTCTTGGAGAACATCACGTCTTTGATCCCCTCGGCCTTGGCCCACCGGAGATTGTCCACCGAGGCAAATCCCTCATCGGACGCCACCTGACGGGGAACTCGCCCGCAAAGACCCTGTTCACGTCCGATCAGTTCAGAAAAAAGACTCGAGTCTCTGGGATTTCCTCGAACCACCCGACAGTCAAGGATCAACCCCGAACGGCCGCCTGTCAGATAGACCTTATGACCGTAACACGGCTCACACCCCCCCCTTTTTCGATGATGTCGGCATGGACTTCAAAAAACGAAACCACCTTCTCAGAGGCTGGAACCTTCTCCCCCAGAATCACCCGACCCTCGGTCTGGTCGATCACTCGCCCAAAGATCATCAGCGCCCGCTCCAGCTTCTCCATCAATACCTTGGCCCGGCGCGCGGGATACGGAATTATCATTGCCAAAGAGCCAGATCAACTCCAGAAACAGGTCGGTGACTGGAACGAATATGAGGGAAACAAGCTTATCACCAGCCTCCCCTATACCGAGAGCGCAATCAACTGGGCCAGGCCCCGAATAAGGATGGCTGACAAGACGGGTGAGGGCACAGACGTGGAAAATTTCCGTGCATACATTGAAAAAATCGAAGCCGCCCTCAAGAATCTGAGAACGGTCCGGCATGAGTGTACGAGCATCGGAAGATCAAAGAACAGAATCGAAAAACTCATCCAGTCAATGGAGACAGGGATCAAAGAGTCCGTTAAAGGAGTCCTTGCGGAACTGTTGCGAGGGGCCAAGAGCTCCAAATCGCGAACTAGGCGGTCCGCCGGCTCCGAGAAACTCGATTCTCACGGCTCCAAAGTAGACCGAGTTGGAGTCAAAGAAGATCAGATCGAGGCCGTTTTTTTCGGGGTCTAATCCCGTGACCAGGACCAACTGGTCTAGTTGTTCTTTTTCGAGGTAATCTCCGCTCGCTTCCATTCCAGGTACTTTCGAGTGGCCTTGGTCACACTATATTCCAAACCGGTGGCGATTGTGCCCAATGCGGTTCCTTTCCTGAACCGAGGTTCAAGGGCGAGTTTGCAAGGTGGGTTATATCCCTCCTGGTTATCCAAAAAGGCATTCCCGGTGTTTGGATTTCTTCCTGACCAGACAGATGGCCCTCTCAAGGAGCTTGGCATTCAAGGGCCCACGGGGATCCACGGCAGCCATGAGTAAGCATGCTCGATGGACCGCAGCCTGGATCTCCTCCAGGGAAAGGTCATAGTCCTGGGCCAGCTTCTCCACATCCACGTCCTTTGCGAGGGGAAGCGAGCCGTTTAAGACCCTTCTCCAGCAATCCATTCGCAAATTCTGTGCTGGTCTTTCAAAGGAAATCTGCTCGTGAAAGACGTCGGCCCAACCGGGAAGCCGCATCCACTCAACCCGGCTGACGACCACGGCTATTCCGTCGTAACGGGCCAGGCTCTCAAAGAGTTCCCACACGGCCCCATCATACAGACCCTCCAGGTGTTCCAGAATGCCCCTGCTGTCGATAAAGACCAAAAGGTGGCCCGTTCCAGAAAAGGCGGAAAACAGCTCTACAACCTTCGATTTATTGGGCTCATCATCCTCGTCGAGGATGCGATGGAGCATTACTCGGTTTATGGAGACACCCAGTTCCCCGGCCATGGCCTCGACTGCCTGAAGGGATGGGTCGAGGGAGGCACCGTGAAAGAGCACCTTTATCCCCTTCGCGGGATTTGATACGAGCCTTTCATTCCAGGACCACTTCCCCATCATCCTCTGATAGTTCCGGGCCATGCTGACCAGGCGCCTGAGGGCTTCCCTCGCAGTCTCCGAAATGAGAGCATCGTCCAGGCCGATTTTCGGAGTGACGATTTCTCGGTAGCGACAAGCTCCTCCAACGTGACGCTCCTGGAACTTTGCTGCCTTTTCCAGGTCCTCCTGCTGTAAGATAAACTCCTTGCCAGCGCTTCGCGAAAGAGCCAAATTGATGGCCGCAAGCACTGCATTCTTTATGTATCCTCCGGCAAAGGGGTATGTACGAGCGAGCTGCTCCACGTCTACATCACCGGCTAGGGGGACGTCCTTGGGGATATGGACTTGCCAGATTCTCCTGCGCTCGCCAGCATCCGGCATCTGAAACGGCATCTTTAGGGTGAATCGGCGGTCCAATGCGGGTGCCAGCTTCTCGGGCCGATTGGTGGCCATGATGACGATGGCATCCGTCCGCTCGAGCTCAATCAGGAGTTGCCCGAGTTCTTCAGTGTCTTTCATGCAGAACCGCTCGCATTCGTCGATGAAAACGATGCCCTTGCGGAGTTGGGCCTCACGGAAGAGCTTGGGCACGTTTTCTGCAAAGCCGCTGTGGTGCGCCCCGTTTCCGTATCCGCTCCGCTTGTTGAAGGAAACCAAAGGTCGGCCGGTGTGATTCGAGAGCGCCCGCGCCAAGAGCGTCTTTCCCGTCCCCGGCGGACCATACTCCAGGACTACGATGGCCCGCCCGTAGCTGATGGTTTCGTCCAATCGAAGCTCGCGTCTCTTCTGCACGTAAGCATCGTGGTTTTCAATGAGTGCAAGCACCCGACCGATGTCCTCCTGAGGCAGAACAACCTGGGAGAGTGATGTCTCTGGACACTCCACGTGGAAGGGGCTGTCAACCACGTATGTGTTATTGTCCTCGGTAATCCAGCCAATCACCCGCTGCGGTAATTCCAGCTCCACTTCAAGGATGGTGGCGCAGTCCTCGACGTCTCTTCCCAGCTTGACCAGGTGGTAGCGGAGCAGCGGGGCATCCACGCTGAAGTACTTGCGGGCCTCGAGCTGGTCCCGCAGGGACCCGGGGCAGAGAATCTGGAGCAGATTGCCGATGTACAGTTCCGGGTTGGTCTCGTGGCCGACCGTGTTGATGGCTGAGTCCTCGTACTTTTGCCGGAAGTCTGGGGAAACCGCCTTGAAAAACAGCAACCACACGACGCTCTGTTCGAAGCGACTCAACCGGCACTGCTCGACTAGGTCTTCAAAAGGGAACCGGACGCTCGCGGGTAGTGCGAGCCTCTGCTCGTTCACTAGCCTGATGGCCTCGTAGCGCTTTACCGTTTCCTCTAGGAGCTCCTTCAGTTCTGAGACCTTACACCCCCGATCCAGTTCTCCCGCCATATTCAGGTGCGTTCCAGCCCCTGCTTTTCCCGAAAAGCTGTTTGGGGTGAGATGCTGGGTCTCCGCGACCTCGATGGACCTGCGAAGCGAAGCGCACTCGACGAGAAGGGTCATCTCAACCCTCTTGGCTTCCAGATACTCTGCATTGTCCGAAAATGGCCTATCTAGCGGGGCAACTTCTACCGGTATGTTTGTCGGTTTTTGAAGGCTTCCCATTTTTCCCCACCTCTCGCTTGCGCCGGGTGCGACATTTTCTGGTCGTACTGTATTTTGTCGGCGATGCCCATCTCCACGGCTTCCTGGGGCGTGAGCCAAGTGTCCACGTCCCTGAGGAGTTTTGTTAACACCTCTTGCTCGCTTTTGAGCCCCGTATGCCGGATGTAGTGGTCCAACAACCTCCGGTGCATCAGGTCCTCTTCCTTTCGCTTGGCGACCAGCTCCGAGTGGTTGCCGTAACTAAAGGCGGCGAACCGGTGTGACAGGACCGAAGTTCTAGGCGTTACCACCCGGTGGCCCTTTTCGCCGGCCATGAAGACGGCCAGTGCCATCGACGCAATGATGCCAACGCCTGTAGCATAAACGGGGAGCCTGGACCACTCCATCATATCGATGATGGCGAATCCGGCCGAGCAAAGCCCCCCGTGAGAGTTGATGATGAGCTGGATGAAATCGCAGCTCCGGGTTATGTTCATCTCGATTATCTTCTCGCATACCGATTGCGCCGTACCATCAGCGATATCACCGGATATGAAGATGATGCCGTAATCATCGAGCCCTTTCTTTTCGGCTACGTCTTTCTTCATCATGGGTACCGACCTTTCTGTGTTGGATTCGCGGTGCTCTCAGGCACATTTTCACTCCATCTATACTATGGCCTGTGGGTCTGTCAGATCTGCTGAGAGAAGTTCATGAGCCCACCCCTCCGGGGTCCTGCCTTATCCCTGCGCTCCTAAGCTCTCGTAGTGACACTCTCGGAATTCGCAAGTGGGGAATCTTTAGCCCTTGCCTTCGGCTGCGCTCAGGACGGCGCCCGCTCACCCTCGATAGGTACCCCGCCGCTTCCGCAACGCCGATCAGGGATAAGGGCGTTTTTCGAAAGTGAGAAAACTCCTGAGAACTTACTTTTTGAAATCGCTGGTATTATAGAAACTCGGAGGGAAAATCTTAAGGAAGATTTCAAAAACTTTTTCCGGCGAGAAAGAAGCGTTCTAATCTCAACATGTTACATTATTGAATTTTTCACCTTCAGCAGCGTTTGAAAAGCTCCTCCCAGATTTTCACCATGGCGTTGGTATGCTGTCGGCAGCACTCCAGGAGGGCCCTCCGGATTCTCTCTTTCTCATCGCTCGGTGTTTCCGGGTCGATCATTTTGAGGTTTCCATGCAGGCCATAATTCCCTCCTAGACTTGTCCGCATTGTGAGGAGTCAATATCCGGGGTCACCCATTAAGAGGCCCCTGTCAAGAGTAAAGACTTCTCCTGTGTAAGAGGATTGTTTCTTCTTACAGGGTTTAACGGCTGAGTCAACAACACCTCTACCTTTGCCGGAGTTTCCTCAGGTTTTTCGGTGCCAGCTTTCCTGCGCCAGTCACCCATCAGGATTAAGGTCTTGTCGGGCAAACCCGTCTTTCGACTCGACCCTTTCCGCTTGGAGCGGACCAGAAAATCTTCGGTTCCAGGCCGTGTCCAATTCGTTTTTTCCAAGTCTAATGGTTTCGAGCCAACCCCATTGCAGGTTCACCGTTGCGGCCACGTCCTTATCCAAACAACTTTTCGGGCTTGAACACAACTCGATCCCTCATGATGAACTGTGCTGCCCTGGCCTGCGGATCATAGCGCCTGGCCAACTCAGAAGCCTCAGAAAGAGCCCAGGCCAGATAGCGGTTTCCGTTCTTCTTGTTCCCCTTGCCCTTTTTTTTGCCATTGCTCGTCCATTTGGTCGAAACCTTTCTTGAGTGTCGAGGAAACCGGGTCGACTCCAGATTCACCGGGCGTTGGCGTGCCGGTTCGACGATCTGCGGACCATCGAAAGCGCGCCGCGAATGCCGCGCTCTCGCACCTCCTGAAACCGAGTCACAGCGCTTCGGATTGAGAGATGTATTGCTTGATCCATCGTTTGAAGAAGGGATCCACGATTTCGTACCGGCCTTCCTCTTTGTCGACGAGGTCTTTCTCGATAAGGCTCTTCAGGGCCCTCACCAGGACCGACGGTTGGGATATGTTGAATTTCCTGAGGGCCTCAGCCCGAAAGGGATTCTCTCCTCGGGCGCTCGTCGCGAGGATGACCAGAGCCTGTCTCTGGCGCTGTGTCAGGAGGTCCCAGGTGTTCATGTATGCGGTGGCTTCACGCTGCAAGAGAAACTCGACAGCGAGAGGGACATCTTGCGGCCGGATCGGTTGCCTCTCCAGGGTGTCGTAGAGAACATGGCAGAGGTACTGGATGTAGTAGGGATGACACTCGGTCGTCTCGACGATCTCCTCAACGGCACGGTCTTCGAGGGTTACCTTTACGGTGGCGAATTTCTCCCGGATGATCCTTCGGACCTCGTCGGCCGGCATTCTGCCAAGGGGAAAGATCTTGCCGATTCGGTAGAAGGGTCGGTTCGGGTTGGAGAAGAGATCGGAGAGAAGGTGCTTCTTACTGCCCACGAATACATAGGAGACCTGCCCATGCATCTGGATGGCACTCCGGAGGCGTTTCTCGGTCTTGTCACCATCGGTTTCGATAATCTGTTGGAACTCGTCGAAAACCACCACTCCGTTCCTCCCTTTCCTGACCAGATATCGATCGAGAGCGGAGATCACCTCCTCAAAGGATTCCGCTTCCTGGCTCCTGTCAAACCCCACGCTCCATTGGGGATTGCCGGCCGGGTCCACTCCCATGGTCAGGTGAAGCCGCGAGAAGAGCTCCCGCATCAGCTTTCTCGCCTTCTCATAGGGGCCGAGAGCCCTGGCTATAGCCCGGCCATACTCTTCGATGAGCTCCCCCAGGGTGGAAACCGGGTATAGATCGACATAGACAGAAACCAGACCCTCCTTTGCCGCTTCCTCGAGAACCTTCAGGACCAGCGAGGTCTTGCCGAGGCGGCGCTGGGAAAAAACGATGACATGTTGATGGGAGCGGATGTCTCCCAGGAGCTCCCGGATTTCGCCTTCGCGATCCCAGAAGTTCTCTCCTGAGACCTTCCCCCCATAATGAAAAGGGTTTTTGAGGGGTTCCATGGCCTCTCCTTTAACACGTTGGAATTAACATGATGTTAATAACAATATGTTATTCCGAAGGGAAGGTAAAGGCCTTTTTCGGTCAAGTCCCATCTTTGCTGGAATACCTGGGGGTCAGGTCTTGCATTATCGGGTTTTCAGGAATCCCCTGGCCCTAGCTCTGGGGTCAAACCTTTTCTTGACAATTTCTATCCAGTTATTCCGTGAATTGAATCGGTTAGAGTCGATCTCCGGTTGATAATTCGGGAAAACACACGTCTCCAGCTGGGATGGAAGTGGAGCTGACCGATAGGGGGGTACACTCGGACCCAAGAATCGCGATTTTCTTGGTCTGACATCCCAGAGGTTCTCGTACTGGCGGCCAGAGATTCGAGCAAGGCTTCCAGATCGAACACACAGGATCCCCTTTGTTGCGCCTATTTGCCCTGTTGGGACCCCGGACTCGGCTCATTTCTCCCTTGGCACGAGACGGCTGCCCGATATAATGGCCGCGGGTTCTTGGGGTTGCCGGTTGGGGTTTTTGAGCCCATGAGAAGAACGACCTGCAGGTATGACGAGGACTACGGGATCTGGACGGGCAGGGAGATTTCGATTGTGCTTCTTCCGCACATCTGTCATTGGCGGAAAGTCAAACAGGACGACTATCTCTATGACGGCTTCTCAAGGCTTGTAGTAGAGACCCGCTCTCCTGACACGGGCAAGACGCGCCACCTCCAGGCGTTGGGGGAGCTTTCCTCGCAGGGCCGCAGCTTCAGCGCATATTACTTCAGGACCGGCGATCGATATGAAGTGGATCTCGTCGTTGGCTTCGGGAAAGAGCTCTGGGCGGCCAAGGTCAAGCTGACCTCGTCTTCGTCGACCGACGACGTATCACGCCTGAACAATGCTGCCGACATCATCAAGGCCTCACGGCGCTTTCTGGTATCCCAGACCAAGAAACCGGCCGGGAACGGGCGGTGCCTCTCCTGTGACCTCCCAACCTTTGTTGAGCATTTGGGGGTAGCCGGGATGTAAGCCCTCCAAACTACCAAATACCAAACATCGCACCGCCGACTAAATGTCCCGGTTACAGGCTGTCTGTAAGCGTTTTTCCGACGAGCCGGCTTGTTGTAACTATTATTTCAGCCATATATCAGTTTTTCTGGCCGCACGAGAGGTGATAACAGAACCGCTTGCTTGTAATTATTTTTCTTGACATCTGCCTGATTGTAACTATAATTCTGTTTTGATAACCATCTTTCACGTGATAGCTTGATGTTCACATGGTTTGTATGCGGTGCCTGAGCGATAGATGGAGCGGATGAGATGGCCGAAAACACCCCAGATCAGGGTGCGCTGAGAAAAGCCGGATATGCTCCGCTCATTGAACAATACGAGCTCAACGTCATTCCGAACTGGCACACCTCCTGGGTGGCGACTGGAGGAATGCATAGGATCACGTCGAGAGAAGGCGTGGTTGAGGAGATTTATCCTTCCAGATACTGGCCCGGTGATACGTTAGGGGACCACCTCGAATTCGCCGTCAAGTACGACGGCATAAACCTCGGCATCCTTGCCAGTTTGTTTCAGAAGATTGAACAGGAAGAGTTCCTGGATTATGTCCGGTCCAAGCCTACGGGGAAATACGCCCGACGGCTATGGTTTCTATACGAGTTTCTCACAGGGAGGCGCCTTCCGCTTGAAGATTTAGACCAGGGCAACTATGTCGACCTGCTTGACCCTGAGCGATACTACGCCGTGGTCCATGCCCGCCGCGTCCGCCGCCAGCGGATCAACGACAATCTGCTGGGAGGAAGTCGCTTTTGTCCAATAGTGCGCCGCACCGATACCCTCAGACACTTCGAAGAAGCCGATCTCCCCGAACGTTGCCGGAAGGTTGTCTCCGGTTACCCCCTGGGGTTATTGAAACGAGCCGTGAGTTATCTCTACACCA
>JAFDHF010000071.1 GCA_019308905.1 Deltaproteobacteria bacterium | reverse complement strand
GGAAAAGCTCAAGGCTCAATGCATCTCTGGGGGTAAAGAGTTTGTCGAGACAATCGGTCCAGTGTCGAGAGAAAGGTCCGAGCTCAGGGAGATTCCGAGGCAAAAACGCTTTGCCTCTAGCTCCCTTGGAAGAGGGACTGTTTGGAGTGATGGGGAGAAGCAGGGTGGAAAGGAACAGGGCGATTCCGGCCGCGTGCCTGGAGCATGGATTTACCCTTACGGAGATAGCCGGGCATTTGGCCATTACAGCACAATAAGGAAAATCGTAAATCGGCGTGGATGAATAGGTGATAATTCAAGACCTGACCCCGCGACCTTGGTAGAAATCCATCTTGTCCCTGCCGGCAAAAACTGCTAGGATAGGCTGGTCGGTTTTGATCCCGGTTTCGGCTCCCGGTGGGAAGGGGTGTCTCTGAAGCACCCAGAGGTCGGCTATGCTGGCAAAGGTCTTGAGCAGTGCCGTATACGGTATCGATGCCTATCTGGTCGAGGTTGAGGTGGACATCGCCCATGGGCTCCCCTCTTTCTCCACGGTGGGGCTTCCTGATGGGGCGGTCCGGGAGAGCAAGGACCGGGTCAAGGCGGCTATCAAGAACTCGGGTTACGAGTTTCCCTCGGACAGGATCACGGTCAATCTCGCGCCTGCGGCGATCAGGAAAGAAGGAGCTGCCTTTGATCTGCCCATTGCCCTGGGGATTCTTGCTGCTACGGGGGCCGTGGACCAGAGGCGTTTGGGGTCTTTTGTGACACTGGGAGAACTCTCGCTCTACGGGGAGGTGAAACCGGTCAAGGGGGGCCTGCCTGTAGCGATAGCATCAAGGGAGAAGGGCCTCAGAGGGGTAATCGTCCCAAAGGAGAACGCAAACGAGGCCGCGGTGGTCGGTGAGATCGAGGTTCTTCCCGTCACGAGTCTCTCTGAGGTCGTGGGGTTTCTAAACGGCGAGCAGTCGATCGATCGTGCCCGGGTCGATCTTGACGGGGTTTTTCGATCAGACTCGGACTACGGGGTGGATTTCTCCGAGGTGAAGGGCCAGCAGCACGCAAAGCGGTCTCTGGAGGTGGCGGCCGCAGGCGGGCACAACGTGATCATGATCGGCCCTCCTGGTTCGGGAAAGACGATGCTGGCCCGGAGGCTGCCGACCATCCTTCCGGACATGAACTTCGAGGAGAGCCTGGAGACCACTAAGATCCACAGTGTGGCAGGGCTTCTTCCCTCGGGAAGTGCTCTGGTGGTGAAGCGCCCCTTCAGGGCTCCCCACCATACAATATCGGACGCCGGTCTGATCGGAGGGGGGAGCTTTCCAAGACCGGGCGAGGTGAGTCTGGCCCACAACGGGGTTCTGTTCCTCGACGAGTTGCCGGAGTTTCGAAAGAACAACCTTGAGATGATGCGCCAACCCCTGGAAGACGGCAGGCTCACCATCTCAAGGGCTGCAACTTCCCTGACCTACCCGTCCCGCTTCATGCTGGTGGCCGCCATGAATCCATGCCCCTGCGGTTACTATTCGGACCCGAACAACGAATGCGTGTGCACCGCCCTTCAGATCCAACGGTACCGCGCAAAGGTCTCAGGCCCCCTGCTCGACCGCATAGACATTCAGATCGAGGTGCCTGCCGTGAGGTACAGAGACATGGCCGACCAGGGGTCAGGAGAGAGTTCCAAGGTGATCAGGGAGCGGGTCAACAGGGCCCGGAGAATCCAACTGGAGCGCTTCAAGGGCCACAGGATCTATTGCAACGGCCAGATGACCAACCGCCATATCAAGAAATTCTGTACCATCGATGAGGGAAGCCGGCAACTTCTGGAGACGGCCATTGACAAGCTCGGCCTGAGCGCTCGTGCCTATATTCGGATCCTCAAGGTCGCCCGGACGATTGCTGATCTGGAGGGGAGAGAGTCGATCTCGCGGGCGCACATCTCCGAGGCTATCCAGTATCGAAGCCTGGACCGGAGCCTGTTGTACTGACCCTCTCCGGGTGACAAGAACCTACCAACATCTCTGGGTCATTGCGGGACCGGCAGCCCTGTCACGGGTTCCGGGGAGGATAGATGGTCCCTTTTGGCACTGATCAGAAAATGGCGTCCCTGCATATGGAGAAACAGAGAATGGGCAGTCCCTTACGCGAAGATGACAGAGACGAGCACGATCCCCCCTTCCCGGTTCCCTCTTACCGTTTTGATCAGAAAGACGAGATGTTCAAAAGAAGCATATGGGATGAGGCGATGCGGCCCTACGCGACCGCCTTCTACAAAGAGGTCAGGTACCGGGACGGAGTGGGATATAGAAAGCTCGATTATGCCTTCAGAAACGCCGCATGGAACCTCGAGTGGGGTTTTGGTCTGGGAAACTCCCGGAGCAACTCCGGGCTCTATTCGTGGGACGGGGTCCCGGACAAGATCCGGCGTTTCGTGGAGGCGGGGGAGCCGGTCAGCGAGTCTCCAGAGGAGATGAGCCGTATCGTGAAGAAAGTGGCCGGGTTTCTGGGAGCGGACCTGGTCGGCATCTGCAAGGTCCATCCCCACTGGGTCTATTCCCACGAATTCAATCTGCTAACCATGGAGCACTATCCCATCGAGATCCCCGGGGAATGCCGCAACGCCGTTGTCATGGCCGTGGAGATGGACTATGACGCCATCCGCTCCTCTCCCACGGGGACAGCAGGCGCGGCCACCGGCCTCGGTTATTCGAAGATGGCCTTTGTGGCAAATCTCGTGGCCACGTTCATCCGGGGCCTCGGCTACCGGGCGATTCCGGCCGGAAACGACACGGCCCTCAGCATTCCCCTGGCCATGGCTGCAGGGCTGGGGGAGTGGAGCCGGATGGGGCTTCTTGTCACCGAAAGATTCGGTCCAAGGGTCCGCCTGTGCAAGGTGTTCACGGATCTCCCCCTCACCTGTGATTCCTACCGCCCCTTCGGAGTGGTAGAATTCTGTAAGACCTGTAAGAAATGTGCCACCCACTGCCCTTCCCAGGCCATCCCCTTAGGCGACATGACCATAGAGGGCCCCAACATGTCTAACCATTCCGGCGTCCTCAAGTGGTATGTCAATGCTGAAAAGTGCTTCGGTTTCTGGGCGAGAAACCGCCTGGATTGTGCCACCTGCATCCGGGTATGCCCCTTTAACAAAGCCCCGGGCCTGATCCATGATGCCGTCCGGGCGGTTGTCAAGAGGACGACCCTTCTCAACCGTTTTTTTGTCTGGATGGACGGCCTTGCAGGGTACGACAGGCCCTACCCGGCAGAGGGGTTCTGGAACTCGGACTGATGGAGGCGTGGGCCGCTGGGTTCTCTCCTTCAAGCCTGTTTGGTTCCTCACCGCGCTTCGATTCGGCTGTGAACCCCGACAATGATGAGGATTATCAGGCCGTTCAGCATTATCTGCCACTCCACTCCCAGTCCGGCCATGCTCAAGATGCTGAACAGGACAGCCAGGACGAGGACCCCGAGGAACGTCCCTTCAACACCACCCCTGCCCCCGGAGAACAGGGTTCCCCCTATGATGACTGCGGCAATGGATTCGAGCATGATGTTCGCCCCGACGCCGGCTCCACTCTGAAAGGTGGGGTAGGGGGTTCTTGCCCAGCCGAGGTAGAAAAGGCCGGCGAGTGCGGCCAGGGTCCCACTCATCATGTAGACCAGAACCTGAATCTTCCAGATGCTGATTCCAGAACAATGACATGCCGAGGGATTGCTCCCGAGTGCGCGGACCTTCCATCCAAAAGCCGTGGCCTTCAGGATGATGTGGAACAAGACTGTGAGTGCAATCCAGACCAGTGTTATGATCGGAAAACCAAAGACCCTTCCCGTGCTCAGGCGGATAAGCTCGGGAGCGGCTCTCCCGCGCCCGCCCCCTCCGGTTGTGACGTAGAGGGTGCCCGTGAGGATAATCATCATCGCCAGGGTCATGACGACATGCGGTATCTTGAGCCTCGCTATACCCAATCCGTTGATGAGTCCGATCCCGGCACCTATCAGGATGCAGATCACGGCGGAGGTCAGAAATTGGCCTTTGACCATGAGAAGAGCTCCGACCATGACGGTGATCCAGTATGTCGAACCTATGGACAGGTCGATGCCGCCGGACAGGATTACGACTGTCTGGGCCAGGGCGAGTATGCCCAACATCGTGTTGCAGTAAAGGACCATCTTGAAATGGCGAAAGGTCAGGAAGCCCGGTGTGAGGAAACCCGCGATCGCCATGATGACGACCAGCGCCATGGCGAGTATGATGGGTTGAACCGCCACGTATTGGAATCTTGCACTCCGTTGCATCTACCCCGTCTCCCTCCTCACGATGAACAGCTGGATCCCAGCCACCCCGGCCAGCAACAGTCCTTTGACTATGAAGTGATACCAGATGGTTATACCGAGAAACTGGAGGATGTGGCCTATGGAGGCTATGATCAGAGCGGATGCTATGGTGCCCCGGTAGCCGCCGATGCCGCCCGTTACAAGAGTTCCTCCCATGAACACGGCCGTGAAGGAATCAAAGAGATAGGGTGCCCCTGCAGCCGCGTTTCCGCTTCCGATTCTCGCCGAAATGAAAAGCCCGGCACAGGCGGCCGAAAGGGCGCTCACGGTGAAGACCTTGATCCTGGTTCGATCCACATCCACCCCGGACATCTTCGCGCTTTCAGGATTTCCCCCTACGGCGTAGATCTCCCGGCCGAATTTCCTTCTCTGGAGGACAATCGTCCCCACGAGAGCGGTTCCCACGAGGATCAAAACAGGTATCAACGGAAACTCACCCACGTGATAGAGTAAGGCTCTTTTGAAGTTGACGGGTATGAACCCCCCCGGGCTCGGTCTGATAAGCAGCGTCACACCTGTAAGGAAGAACATCATTCCCAGTGTCATTATAAAGGTATCTATTTTCATCTTGGTGACACCCAGACCGTTGAGGAGCCCGATTGCACAGGAGACGAGAAAGATCAGTCCCACAGACGGGATTATCCCCCACTGCATGGTCACCGATGCTATGGCTGTTGCCAGGCTTGCAACCACACCCACCGATAGATCGAAACCACGGCTCAAAACGACAAAGGTCTGGCCGAGCCCGACCAGGGCTATGGGGACCGCACTCACGAATATGGTTGAAAACGTGGAGGCTGTGCGGAAAAAGGGTGAGATGGCGCATGAAACCGCCCAGAAGGCAACCAGTACGATGTATATGTACCAATCGGACAGGATCTTTCTCAGAATGCTGTTATTCGCCATTTGCCCTCGTCTCGCTACCCGTAGTATGAATCCAGCAGTTCGGCCTCGTCCATGACTTCCTGTGAGAACTCCTTGACTACCTGCCCTTCCCGCATCACCAAGAGTCGATCAGGCAGGTTGAGCACCTCCTCCAGGTCTGTCAAAACGGCCAGTGTGGGTATTCCCTCGTTCGAGAGTTTTCTCAGCAGGCGGTATATTTCCGCCTTTGCCCCCACATCGAGCCCTATGGTGGGCTGATCCACGAGAAGGATCTTCGGCCTTGCGAGGAGGTACTTGCCCAGGACAACCTTCTGCCTGTTTCCTCCACTGAGATTCCTGACGATCTGTGCCAGAGAGGGTGTTTCGATCCTGAGCCTCGAAACCATTGCCTCAACGGCCTTCCTGTCCTCCCCCCTTCTTATGAATCCGAATCGTGTTCTATCCCCTATACTTGCCACAGAGATGTTCAGCCAGACATCATGGGTCAGCCAGAGCTCCTCCTCGTCCCTCTTGTGGGAGATATAGAAGATGCCGTCCTCTATTGCATCTCTGGGGCTCCTTATCTTCACGTCCTTTCCCAGAATTCGGATGTCCCCGCCCTCCACGGGAAGAAGGCCCGCGATGGTACGGAGGAGTGCACTCTGTCCCTGTCCTCTGAGACCAGCCAGTGCAACGATCTCCCCCTTGCGGACCTCCAGGCTGACGTCCCTTAACAGTTTGTTCTTGACATTCCGAAGAGATAGGACGACATCGCCTTTTGATTTCAGACCGGCCTTTTCCGGGAACTCGAGTCCCCTCTCAGTGCCCGTCATCATGCCGATGACTCTCTTCCTTATCGAGAGGGGATCCTGTTGCCGGTCGTTCTCCACCACACCTTCCAGGTTTCCATCTCTCAAGACGATGATCTCATCGCATATCTCGAATACCTCTTCCAATCGATGGGAAATGAAAACAAGCGTCTTCCCCCTCTTTTTCAAATCCCTCATCACGTCGAACACACCGCTTACGACACTGCTTTCCAGAGGAGCGGTCATCTCGTCCAAGATCAGAACCTCGGGCCTGCGCGACAGGGCCTTGGCAAGCTCGATAAGACTCTTGTCGTCTTCACCGAATTCGCCCGCAGGGAGAGTGACGTCGATATCATCCAGGCCCACCTCGCCCAGGGCTCTTCTCGCCTCCTCCTGCACTCTCTTCCGGCTGATAAGTCCTTTCTCGTAGAATTCATCCAGCTTGTCGAGGAAGATGTTCTCGGCAACGCTCAACTGAGGTATGAGGGCGTGTTCTTGAAACACCGTGTCCATCTTGTACCTGTACCTGGCCTGAGAAGGCTCCTTCACGCGGGCCTTCTCCCCGCATATGAAGACCTCTCCTTCGTCCGGCTCGTGTATGCCCATCAAGATCTTTACCAGGGTGGACTTTCCAGCACCGTTCTCTCCCACCAGCCCGTAGATCCTGCCTTGCTGCAACGAAAAGGTGATCCCCTTCAACACCTCGACTCCGGGAAAGCGTTTTCTGATCGAGTCGACCCTCACCGTTTCCATCATGCTTTCTTGGACTCCTCTGCCCTCTGGTCCGAGTTCCATTTTGACACCGGGAAGAGACAAGACAACGGGAAGCAGAAGATTCCCGGCCTTCTCTTGGAAACCCGGACGTCTGCAGGGGGTGCCACTCCCTCTATCCCAGGCGACGCGTCCATACGGAGTGACACCCCTGCGAGATGTTCAGCAATCCCCCCCATGAAATCCGGGAGAGATACTGTGGAGACGTCCTGTTTCCTCACTTGATGATCTCATTGAGCACCTTGTCCGGCAGCGGCGTAAAGACGAATATGCCTTCCGGCGCGTTCGGTCGGACGAAATCCTTGAATTTCTCTGAAGGAATCCCCGGTGTCGGGTAGAAATACATCCTCGGAACAGGATATCCCTGGAGGAGCATCTGCATCATGACCACGGAGATGGCGCTGCATATCGACGGATGGCATGATGCGAAGGCCTTGATGTTGTACTTGATGCACTTTTGCATGAACCCGTTCTGATCCTCGGAAGCGTGGGGATACTTACTCGGATCCATACCGAGTTCGATCATGGCATCGGTTATGGCATTGGACATCTGGCCTCCAACAGAGTAGATCGCGTCGAATCGAGGATGCGCTGCGACCATGTCGATGAACTTTTTCTTGGCCTTGTCATATGACCAATCTGCGTATTCGATGGCTGCGATCTTTATGTCAGGGTATTTCTTGAAAACCGACAGTCCTCCACCGCTGCGGCCGATGTCGATCGGATAACCCTTCAGGCCGCGGAAAAAGAGGATCTTGCCCTTGTACCCCAGCTCTTTTGCCAACCACTCTGCGCTGAGGGTCCCGAATGTCCAGGGGTCGTTTCCGATGTAACAGTTGTACTTTGTCGTGTTGGCCGCGTCGTTGAACAGAATGATCGGGCATCCGGCGTCGTAGATCTCATCGATCGTGTCCACGAGGGCCATGGGATCGAGGGGATCGACGATGATTCCGTCGAGCTTGCCGGCCTTGAACATGGTGAACATGTCCCTGAGGTTGGAAATCTGGGTATCCACCGATCCCGCGCTGTCCATGTGCACGTATTCCGTGATGAGGGGCGATCTTTCCACCTCCCGTTTGAACTCCCGGATGTTGACCTCTTGCCAGGGATTGCCTCGCCAACTGGTTATGAACCCGATCTTGTAGGGAGGGTCTTTCTTGTACTGCCCGATTATGGGCGCGTTGTTCCACCAATCGAGCCACGCATGCTTTTTCAGGAATACATCGAAGGCCGTGTCCCTGTCCAGGCGATACCTGGCCTCCTGGGAAAACCCTTCCGGGACGGCGAAGCAGGTCACGATCACAGCGACAAAGCTCAGAGCGAGCAAGGTTGCAAAGATTCTCTTAAAACTCTTGTTGTTCATTTTTCCTCCCTCCTTTTCCTATTGATGCGGAGATCAAGCTTGTTCGGCCCTTCATGATCCCACTCTTCCAGACTCTCAAACCACCATACAATCACCTCCTTTGTCGGAATCTTCTCCGGATCAATCACCTCCGGAACAGAGCGTTCGAACCACCGGCGTCCCCAAATGCTGCCGGTCTCGTTTTTCAGGTTCATGGACTATCGTCCCTCGCCATCTCGGCAAGGGCGTCGTTCACAGGAACAAGGGACCCGTACGCCTTGTTGAAGAGCTCGAACTGCCGGTCGTAGACCCTGCGTATGTCTTCCCTGGGTTTCGTGACCTTCCGGATTTCTATGAACTCCTGAGCCGCTTTCTGAAAGCTTTCAAACACCCCCAGAGCCACCCCCGCGGTAATCGCGGCCCCCAGGGAGTTGGCCTCTTGTTGGGTGGAGAGGGTGGCGATTCTCTTGTTCAGCACGTTGGCCTCGATCTCTTGCCACAGTGAGCTCTTGGAGCCTCCCCCTATCATTCTTATCTCCGGAAATGAGCGGCCGGCCTGCTTTTCCAGTGCCTCGCACAAGAGACGGATGTTGAAAGTAATCCCCTCCAGAGCGGCTCGGAAGATGTCCTCCCTCTTGTGAGCCAGGGTGAGGCCGAGCAACGCCCCCCGCGCTTTCAGATCATTGTGGGGGGCTCCTCCTGGGCGCAGGTTGGGAAGGAAGATGAGCCCGTTGGCACCGGGAGTGGAACTTGAAGCCTCCTGGTTCATCCAGTCAAAGGCGCTCTGGCCGAGGCGCTGTGCAGCGGCACTCTCCAGCCAGCAGATCTGATCGCGGATCCATGCGTAGACCACACCTGCCGAGAAAGTTGCCAGCTGGACCACATACATGTTCGGGATGATGTGGCAGAGGGTGAAGGGCCTCATCCGATCGTCGAAAACCGGAAAAGAGGAAGCCAGGGCCAGCCATGAGGCTGAGCCGATATAGTTGTACACACAACCCTCCTCTATGACCCCTGCTCCCAGGGCGGCGCACGCCACGTCACCTCCTCCCAGGATCACGGGGGTCCCCGGCTTGAGCCCTGTAGCTTGGCTGACCTCTTCCTTAACCGTGCCTACGGGGGTGTCTGACGGGAGGATCTCGTCGGGCAGTTTTGTCTCGTCGATTCCCACCTCAGCGAGGAGGTCCTTTGCCCAGACCCTCTGCCGGAGATCCAATAGGCCGGTGTTTGAAGCATCGGAAAAATCCGTGACAAAGCGGCCCGTGAGACGCTGCACCAGCACGTCCTTGGTTCCGAGGAATCTGTATGCCCGGCGGTATATCTCCGGCTGGTTCTCCTTCAACCAGAGGATCTTTGCAATCGGGTAGAGGGCTATCTCCATTCCCCCACCTGTCCTGTGGTAGAAATTCTCCCAGCCAACCGTCTGCTTGATTCGTTCTGCCTGGTCCTGGCTACGATGATCCGCCCAGAGGAAGACCCTTTTCTGGAGGACTCTACCTTCCCTGTCGACCGGAATCCCCGCCATCATATGGCCGCTGAAACAGAGACCCAGGATCCGAGAAGGTTCCACCTTTGCGGAATCGATCACCCGTCTTGTCGAATCGACGAATGCCTTCCACCAGTCTTCAGGATCCTGCTCGACCCAGCCCGGTCGGGGATAGAAGGTCTCGTAGGGATGGTAGCAGCTACCCACGAGTCTGCCCGAGAGGTCATAGAGAGACGCCTTGTTTCCGGTTGTCCCGAGATCATGGGCGAGAATCAAATCCCCCATATCCGATCCCTCCTTTACTTTCCAGGATCTGTTTTGATCCCCCTGTTCTTTTCCGTGCGGCGAGTAACCTTCGTCTTGAGTACCGAGCCCTCCCGCAGGAAGGTCCTCAGGTAGTCTACCGGCCTGCGCCCATGGGTGAATGAAGTGCCGGTTATCATCAGGGCAGGAGAGAAAGGCTGGATTTCGAGAAGGTCTGCAACTTCGCGCTCCGTGATTTCGATTGCGACGGTGAACCTCTCTGAGGACAGGACGGGGCAGTCGTACCTCTCTGCGAGTGTCGCATAGAGGCTGTCTCGAACAAACTCCTTCTTTGCAATCTCCGGAAATCTCTCAGCCGAAAGTTGGGAATCACATACCATGAGGGGGTGGCCATACACGAACCTCAATCGCCTCATCAGCACCGTAGGGGCCCCCGGCTGGAGGTCGAGGGCCTTGGCCACTTTCGGCGTGGCGGCCACGGTCTTGCTCCAGATCAACTCGTTTCGTATGGGTACATCCGGGGGAAACTGTTCGGCAAAACTCAGACTGTCCGTAAGGAAGGTGAACTCAACCAGGGGTTTCTCCTTGACATAGGTCCCCAGCCCCTTGTCGCGGGACAGATACCCCTCGTGGATCAAGAGTTGGACCGCCTTGTTGGCCGTGGGACGGCTCACGTGAAAGCAGTTTGAGATCGCCTCCTCGGTTGGAAATCGGTCCCCCGGTTGGAATGCCTCGTCCTGGATCAGCTTTTGAAGGACCCGGCTGAGCTGATAGTAGCGGGGCACGGGGAATTCAAAAAGGCGCCGCTCCAGGTTCGCTTCTTCGAGAAGTTCTGCGAGATCTCTCATCTGGTCCCTCCCCGTGAATCCTTGTCTGTCTTCTTTTACAGGCAAATGAAGATTATGTCAAGGATTATTTACATAATCTTGTAAATACATATTGACAAGCCTACAAGACCTGTTGTATCCTGCTCTTTCGAACAGCCAGGGCAAAGGGTGATCCGGGAACAATCGAAGAAAGGAGGGACTGATATGCTGATCGAATTCTCCTACTCTCTGGACCCGAAAGAGATCGTGATGCCGGGCGATATCGCCCCGCCCGAGGTGAGGCCACGATCCCGGATGGTCCAAGGCCCGGCCCCGGGTGAAGAGGGCCGGGGGGTCCGCTGGGGATCTTACAACAATACGAGTATCGTCGAGTTTTTTGTCCATACCGGAACGCACATCGATGTTCCCTTTCACGTGAGCCCGGAGGCCTTGAAGCTGGAGGACTTCGAGATCTCGGATTTCGTATTCGATAAGCCCCTTCTCCTGGAGATTCCCAAAGGCGACATGGAGAGAATATCGGTCGAGGATCTCAAACCCTCGGAGGCCAGGCTCGCCGAGAGCGATCTTCTCCTTGTCTATACCGGGTTTTCCGAGGTCCGAAAGACCGACCCAAAGCGGTATGTGGCCGGACAGCCGAGCTTCTCAGTCGACGCTGCTCACTATCTCGTGGACAACTTCAATCTCCGGGGAGTGGGAGTCGATCTGATAGGGATCGAGAACATCCCCGAGGCAAAGGGGCTGAGTCCTCAGTTTCCGGTGCACAAGACCTTTCTCTTGAAGAAGAAGCGCAGGTTCCTCCTGGTGGAGGATGCGAACCTTGCGCCCCTGGTCGGCAGAACAATTTCCCGGGCCTATGTGATTCCCCTTCGCCTCTTTGGGCTGGAAGCCATGCCCGTAACCGCCTTTGCCGATGTGGAGGACTGAAGATGAGAGTCGAACACTTGGGTATCTATGCCAATGACTCGGAGGGCCTGTCCCGGTGGTACCGTGAGAAGCTTGGTTTCTCCGTTGTCCGCAAGCTGGAGAAGGAGGGAAGGCCCCCGATCTACTTCCTGGAAGGGGAGGGAGGATGGCAGATCGAGATCCTCCCCTCGCCTTCGCCGCCTCACAAGAGAGAACTGACCGATCCGGGGTACAGCCATGTTGGATTGGTGGTCGAAGACTTTGACCGGACAGCCGGCCTTCTCCAATCCAAAGGCGTCTCCCTCCATGACGTCCGTGACACCAGCAATGGCTGGAAGATCGGATACTTTGAAGACCCGGAGGGCAACCGTCTGGAGATCGTCTACCGGCCGCGAGGAGGATAGCCAGGTGAAACGTGTGGACCATCTTGTCATCAACGTGAAGAACTGCCGTGGGTGTCGAAGCTGCCAGTTGGCGTGTTCTTTTTCGAAGGCCGGCCTGTTCAATCCGGCCAAGTCCATGATCCGACTGGAACGGGATGTGGAAACAGACCATACCGCGCCTGTGATCTATCCCATGGGGTGTGACCTCTGCGGCGGGGACCCTGCCTGCATCAAGGCATGCGGATACGGAACCATCACGAGTGGATCGGAAGGTGGGGGTTACAAAATCCTCGTACGTTCGTGAAGAAAGGAGAAGATCTGTGACTCACCCAACGAGCTGGATTGTGCGGGTCGATCTGTCTGCCGGCACCGTGGAAAGAGAACCGGTCCAAGAGGAGACAGACAGGCGGTTCCTCGGTGGAAGCGGCGTTGGTTGGAAGCTGGTTGCCGACAATCTGCCGCCGGGAACCGATCCCTTCTCGCCTGAGAACATCATCGCAATGAGCCCGGGTATTCTCGCAGGCACACTCACCCCGGGTGCGCCGAAAACCACGGTGATCACGAAATTTCCGACTATTGCCGCGGAGGACGGCAAGCATTTTGTCGGTTCCTGTACCACAGGGGGGAGGTATCTGGGTATCGCACTGAAACGGGCGGGCTGCGATCATCTCCTGATCAGCGGAAAGGCCGACTCGCCCGTCTACCTGAGAATCAGGGACCGAGAGATCGATCTGGTCGAGGCCCGGGATCTCTGGGGTCGAGGGATCGAAGAGGTCTCCAACGAACTCGTCCGCAGGGAAGGTCCGGAGGCGGGTGTCGTGGTCATCGGGACGGCCGGAGAGAACCTCGTGCGTAATGCTCTCACCATTGTCGACAAGACAGACTCACTCGGTCGGGGGGGACTCGGCGCGCTCATGGGAGCGAAGAATCTCAAGGCGATCGTCGTTACGGGCTCCGGAGACGTGGCGGTCAGCCAGCCTGCCCGGTTCATGCACGTCTCGAGGGAACTGCGCCAGCGTGTGCTCAAGTGGTCGAGACGCGAGCACTGGATCAAACTCGGTTTGGCAGCCGGATGGGACACCTTCAAGCACACCCAGTACCCGGGGATCTGGCCCAAGGACAAGTGGGACGAACTCTACGGCGAAAAGACCCGGATGGAGACCGTCGAGGAGGTCATCGGCTGCAACTCCTGCCTCCTGAGCTGTCGTCTCAAGTGGAAGACCAAGGGGGGAGAGTACGACGGCGAAGTCGGCTTCGGCTCGCCCTTCAGCAAGAGTGCGACCTCGGGGATGCTTCTGGGTGTGGAGGATTTCAGAAAGATGATCCACCTCGTGGCGGACGCCAATTCCAGAACGGGTCTCGATTTCTACACGACCACCCGGATGATCGATTTCGTGACCAAGATGTACGAACTCGGCCGGTTGAAAAGGGAGGACACGGGTGGGCTCGAACTCACAAGGGGGTATGAGACCTATCTGAGACTGTACGAGATGACGGCGAACCGAGAGGGGTTCGGCGACATTCTCGCCGACGGGTGGCTTCGCCTGAAAAAGGAGTTCGGGCTCGATCCCCAGGAATACTGGTATGCGGGGATCTGCAAGGGCATCGACTTCATCTATGACGCCAGGGCTTCGAATTTCCATCCCCTGATGATGACCTTCTTCACCCGCCCCCGCCCCCATCATGGCGGATCCCATACCCGTACGAACAGCCGCAACAAGACGATCGAAGAGATCCGGGAGCAGGTTGAACGGTGGGGGATTTCCCGGGAGGCCATCGATCGCATATTCACCGAGTCACCGTACAGCGGAAAATTCAACGTGGGGCGGTACACACGGTACATGGAAGACATGATGCGGGTCAAGAACGCCCTGGGCCTCTGCACGATCTACACCTATCAGGGCCTGATATTCGGCGACGACCTCGCGAGACTCTACAACACCTCCACCGGCGAAAACCTGACCCCCGGAGAACTCGTGGATCATGGAGAGCGCATCGGCAACCTCGCGAAGGTTCTCAACGCGCGAGAGGGCTTCACCCGAAAAGAAGACAGGGTGCCCGAGGTTTGGTTCCGGCCCATGGAGTCACCCGAAGGACGAATAGAGATGAAGGACTACTATCAGACAAAGGTAATGACAAGACAGGACGTGGACATGCTTCTCGACGACTACTATGAGGAGCGGGGATGGGACCCTGCCAGCGGGCTCCCCACTCCCGAGAAACTCCGGGAACTCGGCCTGGAAGAGTATTCAGAAGCGGTCCGGAGGACTTAGCAAGGCGGGGGAGAGTCTTTTCTTTCAGAGAGAAAGGGGGGCAAAGCCGGGTGATCATCGGAGCATACGATTTCGGCACGACTGGTTGCAAGGCTTCTCTCTGCAGAGAGGACGGGGAACTCCTTGCAACGGCCCACCATCCATACCCCACCCACTTTCCCCAAGAGGGATGGGTCGAGCAGGATCCGGCAGACTGGAAAAGGGCCTTTGTCCGCACGACAGCCGAACTGCTCGAGACAAGCCGGATCCGGCCCGGCGAGGTCGCATGTATCGCCTTCAGCGGCCACATGATGGGGTGTATCCCCGTCGACAAGGAGGGGGCACCCCTTTCCCCTCGAGCCATGCTGTGGGCAGACAACCGGAGCCGCGCCCAGGCCGACCGGATCCTGGAGGCGATCGGCTGGAAGAGGTTCTACTCGGACACAGGAGGGGGACTCGATGTGGTGCTGTATCCGGCTGCCAAGATCGCGTGGATCAAGGAGCACCAACCAGACCTCTACCGGCGAAGTGCGAAGTTCATCGGCACAAAAGACGTGATCTGTGCATGGTTGACGGGAAACATAGCCACAGACCCCTCGGATGCATCCAACACGGGACTGCTCCACCTGAAAAGCCTTGCCTGGCACGAGGATTTCTTGGAAATCCTCGGAATTGACCTGGACAAGATGCCCCGGATCCTTCCGAGCACCGCGGTCGTCGGGAAGCTTTCCCACGAGGCCGCCCGTACGGTCGGGCTGACAGAGGGCACACCCGTCGTGTTGGGGGGCGGCGACGTTGCCTGCGGAACCGCTGGTGCAGGAGCCGTCACGGAAGATGTTCCGTACATGTGCCTGGGGTCTGCTGCCTGGGTCTCTGTCGCGACCAGAGAGCCCATCATCGATCTATCGGCACGGCCGATGACCGTGGCTCACGTGGTGCCCGGTCTCTTCACATCACAGATCATCATGTTCAGCGCCGGTGTGGCCTATAAGTGGGCCAGAAACGAGATTTTCCTGGGTCCAGAGTCGCCAGGCCGGGAGGAGTCTGAATCCTTTGCCCGGGTGGATCGGCTCGCCGGCACCTCTCCTATGGGCGCAAGGGGGGTCATTTTCCTCCCCTATCTGCGGCCCGGCGGTGCGCCTCATTATGACCTGAACGCCCGGGGAGCATTTCTCGGGCTCAACCTGACCGTCAAGAAGGCGGACCTGGTCAGGGCGATCCTGGAAGGGATCGCCTTCAACCTCCGCATCATGTTGGAGCACCTCGAGAAAAAGGGCGCTTTCAAAAGCATCCGGATAATCGGCGGAGGAGCAAAGAGCGACCTCTGGCGACAGATACTCGCCGGTGTTCTCAAGAAGGATATCCTTACCCTTTCCGCCCGGCAGGAGGCAAATACCCTGGGAGCCGCCCTGGTCGGAGGGGTTGGAATCGGAGTTTTCGAGGGTTTTTCCGCCGTGGACAGGTTCACCAGGGTCACGGGTGTGACCTCCTCCGACCCGGATGCGGCAAGCGTCTATGACGAACTGTTTCAGGTCTTCAGCGAGTGTTACGGCGGATTGAGGCATGCCAACGAATCGCTGAGCCGGACGCGTGCCTCACAAACAGTCGAGGAGGAACCAGAGAGGGGAAGCAGGTGAAGATCAAGCGGCAAGGGTTCTCGGACAGCACTGCCGACAATCTCGTGCGGCTTTTCGGCCTCGAGGGCAGGACCGCGCTCGTCACAGGAGCCGCCTCCGGGCTGGGAAGGCGGATGGGGACCGTCCTCGCTGCGGCAGGCGCCGGTGTATACTTCGGCGACATCGATGAACAGGGAGCCTGCAGTGCGGCAGGGGAGGCAGGATCCTCTGGGGTCCGGAAGACACGGGGCGTCTTCCTGGACGTTACGGATACAAGATCCGTCGAAGAGACCTTCGGCCGTATCGGACGGGAAACGGGCGGACTCGACATCCTGGTATGCAGCGCCGGCGTTTCCAAGGCAGAGTGGCTCGAGGAGATGAGCCTGGAGACATGGGAGCAGGTCTTGAGAGTCAACCTGACAGGCACTTTTCTCTGTTGCAGGGAGGCAAGCAGGTTGATGATCCCCCGGCGCTGGGGGCGGATTCTCAGTGTGGCCTCGATCGCGGCGACCCACGCACCGCGGCCGGAGCGTTTCAACGGCGGCTACAACTACTCGGCCTCAAAAGCCGGAATCATCGGGATGACGAAACGGCTCGCCGTGGAACTGGCACCTTACAACATCACGGTCAACTGTCTGAGTCCCGGAATCATGCTGACACCCCTTACCGAGAAGGCGCTGGGGGAGGAGCAGACGCTAAGACAGGTTCTCGACTCGGTTCCCATGCACCGGGTGGGCAGGCCGGAAGATCTGGACGGCCTTGTGGTCTTCCTCTGTTCCGAGAGCTCTGGCTTTCTGACAGGACAGGACATCCTCGTGGATGGAGGATATTCGGTGTGGTAGGCCTCGGAAAGCGAGTCGGCGCGGATAGGAACAGAGGCGGCAGCCGCGGACAAAAGAGAGGCAACAAGAGAATCGCTGAAGGGAGGTGAGAGACTCGGCAGATCGATCCGGCCCGGGGACAGGCGGCCTTGCTGGGATAGCCGATACCTGGGATCATTAACAAGGAATCTCGCAAAAGGAGGGACAAATGGACTGGACTAAAAAAGCTCGTGTGCTTGTGGTTTTACTTGTGGCGGCCGGAGTTCTTCTCGGAGTTTCGGACACGGTTCTTGCTGCCAAGCAGAGGACGATCGGCATCATAAGCCTCTACCTGGCCGCGGCCGTTCCGCCCAGGATAGGCAATGAGGCGGTGAAGTTGTGCAAGCAGGAAGGCTGGAAGCCCATCCTTGTCGACACCAAATCAGACCAACAACGACTGATAAGCACCTGCCTGACCTGGGTCCAGGAGCGGGTGGATGCGATATTTGTGCTGTTCCCCTCGGTCGGCCTCCTGGAAGGCGAGGTCATTCCGGCTTGCAGGAAAGCGGGGATCCCGGTTGTGACCATCAGCGGGTGGACAAAGGGCGTGACCTTTGATATTGCTCCCAACGAGTATGTGGCATCAGCCTTGGAGACCACATATATGGTCGACAGGCTCGGCCATGAGGGGAACATCGTTGCCATGGAGTGGCTCACCGACCCCTGTCCCCGGAAGAGGATCCAGGTGATGAAGGCGATACTGGCAGAGAACCCCGGCATCAAAATGCTCGCCGAGCACGTAACCAAGATGCCCGGCCATATCGACGATTGCAGAAAGGCGATGGAGAGCCTGCTCTTGGCCAATCGCGAGCCCGGAAAGATCAAGGCCGTCTGGGGAGCCTGGGATGAGCTTGCCCTCGGTCCCATGCAGGCCATCGAGGCCCCGGGGCGGAAGGATATCTTTGTCGTGGGGATAGACGGGAACCTCTGGACATTCGATGAGATCAGGAAACCCGGCAGTCCCTTCGCAGCCACCGTTGCGATCCAATGGGAGAAGGCGGCTCACATCTTCGTCGAGCAGATGAAGGCCCATTTTGCAGGTGGAAGAATAACAAAATCCCAGTTCTACATCCCCTGCTACCTCGTAACAAAGGAGAATTGTCCTCCCAAGGGCCATTACTATAACCCCGAGGGAGTGTACCAGTGAGGGCCTTCTCTTCGGGAGACCTCTTTTGATCGAGACTTCCCTGTGGGCCATGCTGCCTTTGGCCCGCAGGGAAGCAAACTCCAACCCTCTTGACTGCGTACGGGAAGGCGAAGCGTGGCAATCACAGGCAAAACACGAATGGTGGATTCCAGCCGGTCAGAATCCCTCCGTCTTTTCATGGGAAAGTACGGGACGATTTTGGGGCTGGGAATACTGATCCTTGTCTTTTCATTCCTCAAACCGGGCTCGTTCTTTTCGGTTTCCAATCTGCTCAACATCCTCAACCAGATCGCACTGGTGAGCATCATTTCGGCGGGATTGACCTCTGCCATGGTAATGATGGAGTTCGACCTGTCCATAGGAACCCTCTCCTCATTTGTCGGGTGTCTGGCAGTAGGTGAAGCGGGCAAGTACGGCACTCTCGTGGGATTCTCTCTGGGTATCCTGGTCGGCGTCGTTGTGGGGCTGATCAACGGATCGGTCGTATTCTTTCTCGGGGTCTCGTCCTTTGTCGCCACCATTGCCATGATGTCCATCCTCACCGGGCTGACGTACTGGTACACCGGCGGTGCCACCATCTTCTACGGGATTCCCCCTTCCTTTCTCGCCATAGCCCGGGGGAAAGTGGCCGGCATCCCGAATCTCATCATTATCATGGTGATCGTGCTGTTTTTGCTCTGGGTCCTGCTCTCCCACACGGAAATAGGCAGGCAGATGTGTGCGGTGGGCGGCAACCCGGTGGCGGCAAAGTTCTCGGGGATCGATATCAGAAAGTGCAAGCTCATAGGGTTTGCCATCTGCTCCACATGCGCGGCCCTTACCGGGATCCTTCTGACGTCCCGTATCGGGGCCGGACATCCCACGGGGGGAGAGGTCTTTCTTCTCAGCAGCTTCACGGTGGTCTTCCTGGGAGCGGCCACAATCAAGGTGGGGGAGTTTCACATTCTGGGTACGTTGGTCGGTTCTCTGCTCATGGGTGTCCTGACCAACGGTCTGACCATTCTGAATGTGCAGTACTTCTACCAGAGTATCATTACGGGAGTCATCCTGATTCTCGCGGTATCGGCTTCGGGGATAACAAAGAAACTCGCGATCTAGGGTGGGGATCGGGGGAAACCGGTCCTCTGAAGGCCCGGCCTTCGGTAGACCTTCTGGAGAGATCAAAATGGAATTCGGATTGAAGGACAGGGTTGCCCTGGTTACCGGGGCGGCTCAGGGAATAGGGCGTGCCATTGCTCTTGCATTTGCCGAAGAGGGCGCCCACGTGGCGGTGAACGACATAGATCCTCAGGGCATCGAGGAACTCGCCCGGAGCCTGAAGGAGCTTGGCAGTAATGCCCTGCCGATAGCGGCGGACGTGGCCGATGGCGGCGAAGTGAGTCGAATGGTCGGGGCTGTAGTAGAGAGATACGGAAGGATCGACATCCTGATCAATAATGCCGGGATAGTCAGAAGGGCCTTTGTCCATGAGATGACCGAGGAGGTGTGGGGCCGCGTGATGGACATAAACCTCAAGGGTGTGTTTCATTGCAGCCGGGCGGTCATCGAGCCGATGAAAAGGCAGAAGAGGGGCAAGATAATCAGTGCCAGTTCCATCCTCGCTCAGATACCCGACGTGGGAATGGCGGCCTATTCGATCTCCAAGGCAGGCGTTGCAATCCTCACCAAGGTGCTGGCCGCCGAACTGGCTCCGTACAATATCAACGTCAATGCCTACGCTCCAGGTGTTGTCGAGACCCCGATGACCCGGGATCTGATTTCCACTAGGGGAGGAGAAAAACTCAGATATATCTCGCTGAGGCGATTTGGAAAGCCGCGAGATATCGCCAATCTGGTGCTGTATCTCGCATCGGATCTTTCCGACTACATTACCGGAGAGGTGGTCGGTATCACCGGAGGAAACCTCATTGTGCAGAGGCCCTGGGTGAGTTATGACGAATCGCGGTAGAGAGAAGGGTTGGTGAATCCGGCCGGAAGCGAAACTGCCCCTATGGGTTGATACCTGACCAGACTGCGAGGCTCTTGTAGAATCCTGGGAGATCTCGGAATATGACGGATCGAGCCAGATTGGAGATGCTTGAGATCGTGAAGCGATTCCCGGGGACAGTGGCGCTGGATCGTGTCGATTTCGATCTGATGCCCGGGGAAGTGCACGCCCTGGTGGGACAGAATGGGGCGGGCAAATCGACCCTTATAAAGGTCCTCGCGGGGATATATCCCAAAGACTCTGGAAGGATCCTCTTGGACGGAGAGGAGTTGCGTGAATTGACTCCCCAGATGTCCCACCGGTTGGGAATGCGATTCATCCACCAGGAGTTGAACCTTGTGCCCTGGTTCAGTATCGGCGAGAATATAGTTCTGGGTGACAGATATCCCAGGGGGATACTCGGAACGATTCGATGGAGGGATCTGTTCAACAGGGCTTCTCGGGTCCTGGAAAGGCTCGGGATAGAGATCAACCCGAGGACTCCTGCCCAGGAGCTCTCGGTCGGCCATCAATGGATCGTGGCCATAGCAAGGGCTCTTTACTCCGAAGGGAGAATCGTCGTAATGGATGAGCCTACGGCCTCGCTCAGCAAGAGGGAGGTGGAAGAGCTCTTCGAGGTCGTCCGCTCCCTGCAGCGAAGCGGAGCCAGTGTGATCTACATCTCGCACAGGTTGGAGGAGATTTTCGAGATCGCGCAACGCGTCACGGTCTTGAAGGACGGCCAGCGGGTCCTGACCGCGGGTGTCGACGAGATCAGCGCAAAGGATCTGGCCTCATCGATGATCGGGAGGAGCCTCGCCGACCGGTTTCCCCGTCGCGGTCGACCTCAGGCCTTGGGCCGGACTGTTCTATCCGTTTCCGGACTCTGCATGGGAGACCGGCTGCAGGGAGTCGACTTCGAGCTCCACCAGGGTGAGATCCTCGGCCTTGCGGGACTTGTCGGATCCGGCAGGACCGAGGTGGCAAGCGCTCTTTTCGGTACCATGGCGTATGACGGCGGGGAGATCCGTTTGGATGGAAAGCCGGTCCATATCCGGTCCGCCTCTGATGCCGTCGGCCACGGCATAGCGCTCGTCCCTGAGGAGCGGAGAAGACAAGGCCTGGTCCTGAGCATGAACGTTCGAGAGAACCTGACCCTTGCCAACCTGAGGCTTTTCAAGCTGGCCCGTTGGTGTCCTCAGATCCTGAGCAGGAAAAGGGAACGCCTGTCCGCGAAAGGAATCGTGAGATCCCTTTCCATTCAGACCTCAGGGATCGGGCAGAACGCCGAGTTGCTGAGCGGCGGGAACCAGCAGAAGCTAGTACTGGGCAAATGGCTGATCGGGAAGAACAGGGTGATGATCTTCGACGAGCCGACGCGTGGTATCGATGTGGGATCAAAATTCGAGATCTACAAGCTGGTGAGGCGGTTGGCCGGGGGAGGGGTGGGGATTCTCTATATCTCCTCTGAACTCGAGGAGCTCGTCGGCGTATGTGATAGAATTATCGTCTTGCGGCAGGGGAGAGTCATCAAGGAGATCACGGCGAGCGAGACAACGGTTCACGAGGTTTTGAGCCATTGTTACGGCGCCTGAGGGAAAGGGCTGACAATCACGGGGATTTCAGCCGAAAACCATGTACCGAGAGGAGGCTATCGAGATGGGAGAAGAGGGAAAGATCAGGGGAATCATCCCGCCTGTGCTGACTGCATTTGACAAGAACGGTGAGTTCGACGAGAAGGCGCAGCGGGAAATCATCGCCTTTCTGATCGACAAGGTGCAGGGGCTTTAT
>JAFDHF010000070.1 GCA_019308905.1 Deltaproteobacteria bacterium | reverse complement strand
CTGGGTTTATTTTATTAAACTTTTGACACGCTTTAAATAAACTCCCTGCATGAAAATAGGATCGAAGATCCGAAGCCTCCGCCAGCAGCGGGAACTGACGCAGGAAGAGCTGGCAGAGAGGGCTGGACTGACAAAGGGTTTCATCTCTCAGGTTGAAAGGGATCTGACATCCATCTCTCTGGATAGTCTCATCCAGATCCTCGAGGCTCTCGGAGAGAAAGCCTCTGATTTCTTCGGGGATATTGAGAAGGAGAGAATCGTATACCGGGTAAAGGACCGGGTGGATTTACAAAAACGGAATGGAGTGAAGGGTTTTTTTCTCCCGATACCGGGTTCCACCAATCGGCTCATGGAGCCCGCCATTCTTACTCTCGGTCCGAGGGAGAGCACGGAAAGGGAGGAGGCACATCCAGGAGAGGAACTCGGGTACGTGCTTAAAGGGAGGGTGGCGATCCATTTCGGCAAGAGGGCCCATCGGGCGAGGGAAGGGGAGTGCTTCTATTTTACGGCTGACCGGGACCATTTCATCGAGAATATGGGCCCTTCTGATGCGGTGATATTCTGGATTACGGCTCCTCCCGCCTTCTGAGGGGAGAGGTCCGGCGAAAGGGGGTATGGACAGTGAGGGCACTGGGGTATCATCTGTTGATCGAGTTTAATGGATGTGACCATGGCATCCTCAATGATGTGGGGAGGATCAAGAGTCTGCTGGATGAGGCGGCGCTGGTCAGCGGGGCTTCCATAGTGGACAGTATTTTCCACCGATTCAATCCCCACGGCGTGAGTGGTGTCGTGGTCATTGCAGAGTCCCATCTAGCCATTCATACCTGGCCGGAATACGGCTATGCAGCTGTTGATCTTTTTACCTGCGGTGAGACGGTGGACCCGTGGAAGGCGTATGAGTTCTTGAAGAAGGGGCTGAAACCCCAATCAACCTCGACGAAAGAGATACTGAGGGGTGAATCCACGGTGGTGGGGTCGGGGGCCGATTATGGGCCGACCGCCGTGAGAGTGGGGCGCACCGCAGGGAAGCACCTCTGATACCGGAAGCGGCCAGAAAGTGCTTTCTGGAAAGTGCCGTTTTCGAGTTCCCTGTGCTGGCCAGCCGATATTCTCGAGGCTCGAAGCATAGGAGCGTCCGCTTATTCCTCTTAGGACTGGCCCACTCCACTTCAAGGGGTGGCTTGCAGAGCAACAGTTCAACCCTCCAAGAGACAAGGGCTTGCCATCTGGAAGATCGACGCCTTTGGAAAGGGGAACTGTAACCCCGCCTCGGGGCGTGATCCAAGCGGACCAGGGGCCGGGTTTGCAAGGCCGGAGGTGTCCCGCGGGAGGGAGAGTCCGCCGTCTTGACTCTTTTCCTCATCCAGGAGGAGAGGAAGGGAGGCCGGTATCCCTGGGGGAAGAGGAGTCTATCGGCTTTTTTCTTCAGACCCCCTGGAAGGGGGCCGCGGGTTGTCGGGCAGCATGGAGGAGAGGGGCTCATGAAGGAAGAAGAGTGGTTCCAGGAAAAAGTGAGAGACCAGGTGGGGCAGATGGTTCGAGTAAGGAGAAGGATTCTCTCCGAGGAGACGCCTTTTCAACGGATCGAGGTCTTCGACACCGATCAGTTCGGTCGCGTCATGGCACTGGACGGAGCTATCAATCTGGCTGAAAAGGACGAGTTCATCTACCATGAGATGCTTGCCCATGTACCCATGTGCGTTCATCCCCGGGTTGAAAGCCTCCTCGTCGTTGGAGGAGGAGACGGGGGTGTGGTCCGGGAAGTCCTGAAGCATCCCGTCGGTCGAGTCGATCTGGTTGAAATCGACCAGAGGGTGATCGAGGTCACCCGGCGTTATTTTCCCGAGGTGAGTTGCGGGTTGGACGATCCAAGGGTCCACATCCACATCGAGGATGGAACCCTCTTTGTCCAAGGTGCCAGGGAAGCCTACGACGTGATCGTGGTGGATTCCACGGACCCCATCGGGGTGGGTGCCTCTCTGTATGAAGAAACATTCTACCGCCATGTCTTCTCAGCCCTGAGGAGTGGGGGGATCGTGACGACTCAGACGGAGTCTCCCTTCTTCGACCAGGACATCATCAAGGATCTCTATCCAAAGCTCCGGGAGGTCTTCCCCATTGTCCGCACCTATCTTGCCCCGGTTCCCTTCTACCCAGGTACGCTCTGGAGCTTTGCCTTCTGTTCAAAGGGGGTGGATCCGCTTGCGGATTTCAACCCCTCTGGCACGTCCGTGGAGCGGATAGAGACGTACTACTACGACAGTGAAGTCCATCGGGGGGCTTTCATCGTCCCCAGGTGTATGAGAGATGTCTTCGATAAACCCTAGGTCTCTTTTCCCTGGAAACTTCTCGGGATTTGGCTCTTGAAAAAAGATCGGGTTTGTGTTACTTCAAGGAGGCTAAGCCTACGAAATAATTCTTCATAGAAAGTCGGCATTCTTTGTTGCAGAGGGACAGAAAGGAGAATACTGGAGGGAACATGGTCAACATAACGATGAAAGAGCTTCTGGAGGCGGGCGTCCATTTTGGTCACGAGACCAGGCGGTGGGATCCCAAGATGAAACCATATATCTTTGGTGCCCGCGACGGCATCTACATCATCGATCTGCAAAAGACGGTCCAAATGTTCAAGGAGGCGTACCGGTTTATCAGGGATACTGCTGCAAAGGGGGAGCATGTTCTCTTCGTTGGAACAAAAAAACAGGCCCAAGAATCGATCCGGGAGGAAGCCACCCGTTGCAATATGTTCTACGTAAACCACCGCTGGCTGGGAGGGATGCTTACCAACTACCAGACCATTCGCAAGAGCATCGACCGCTTGAACCGCCTTGAGAAGATGAGAAACGAGGAGATTTACAATCTCCTCCCCAAGAAGGAGATCATGCAACTCGAGAAGGAGAGAATCCGACTGGAGAAATCCCTGGGTGGCATAAAAATGATGGATCGCCTTCCAGGGGCCGTTTTCATCGTCGATACGAAGAAGGAGCGGATAGCCGTCAATGAGACCAGAAAACTCGGCATCCCTTCGGTGGGGATCGTGGACAGCAATTGCAACCCCGAGGAGGTCACCTACCCCATCCCGGGCAATGATGATGCCATAAGGGCGATTCGGCTGCTGTCTTCGCGAATGGCCGATGCGGTTATCGAGGGACGGCAGGAGTATGAGAAGCAGTTACAGCAGGAGATGGAAAAAGAGCCTTCCCCTCCGCCCCCCGGTGAGGAGGGGCAGGCCATACCAGGGGAAGACGTGGAAGTTGAGGGGTTTCCCCATAGAGAGGGAGAATCTGAGGACAGGGTGAGCCCGCCTGCGGCGGAGGAAGAAGCAGCAAAGGCCCCGGCTGCAAGCCTCACGGAGGAGGAATAGGAGACGGAGAAATGGTCGACGGAAACCTTGTGAAGGAACTCCGGCAGCGGACCGGTGCAGGCATCATGGATTGCAAGAGGGCCCTGGAGGAGACCGAGGGAAATCTGGAAAAGGCCATCGACAGGCTGAGGGAGAAGGGATTGGCCCGAGCGGCCAAGCGATCAGGGAGAGCGACGAGAGAAGGCCTGGTAGGGTCTTACATCCACGCTGGTGGGAGAATCGGGGTCCTTGTCGAGGTTAATTGTGAAACGGACTTTGTTGCCAGGACAGTGGAGTTTCAGAATCTCGTCAAAGATACGGCGATGCAGATCGCCGCGGCGAGTCCCACGTACGTAGAGCGGGGTCAGGTGCCGGCAGAGGTCATCGAAAAGGAGAGGCAGATTCTCAGGACTCAGGCGGTGGAGTCGGGTAAGCCGGAGAAGGTGATCGACCGGATCGTGGAAGGACGGATGGAGAAGTTCTTCTCAGAGGTTTGTCTCCTCGATCAGCCTTTCATAAGAGACCCTGACATGACCTTCCGGGAGGTTCTCAACGGGGTGATCTCACAGGTGGGAGAGAACATATCGATTCGGAGGTTTGCCCGCTTCCAACTCGGTGAAGGTCAGGCTGGTGAGTGAAGTCCTTGGAAGAGATCGCATACAGAAGAGTTCTGCTGAAGATCAGTGGGGAGATCCTTGGTGGGACGGAGCGGTTTGGGATTCATCCCGAATCGGTTCGAGACCTTGTTGAGGAGATAAAGGAGGTCCACGATCTCGGTGTGGAGTTGGGCATCGTGGTGGGGGGCGGGAATATACTCCGGGGTGTTCCCGCAGCAGGCACCGGGGTTGACCGTGTGGTGGCTGATCAGATGGGTATGCTGGCCACGGTCATGAACAGCCTGGCTCTCCAGGATGCCCTGGAAAAGAGAGGCGTTGCGGCTCGTGTCCAGTCCGCGATCAGGATGGAGAGTGTGGTTGAACCCTTTGTTGGCAGGCGGGCCGTGAGACATCTGGAAAAGCGGCGTGTCGTTGTTTTCGCCGGCGGGACCGGTAACCCGTTTTTCACGACAGATACGGCGGCTGTCCTGCGGGCCTTGGAGGTTGGGGCTCGTGTGATCATGAAGGGGACCAAGGTGGACGGGGTCTATGATGCTGATCCTGCAAGATTCCCTGAGGCTCGAAAGTTCGATGTCTTGACCTACGGGGAGGTCTTGGAGCGGAACCTGAAAGTCATGGATTCGACATCCATCTGCCTCTGCCGCGACAACGGGTTGCCCATAGTGGTCTTCGACTCTACGGCAAGGGGGAATATTAAGGGGGCGGTCCTCGGCAGGAAGGTGGGTACCCTCATCAGGGGATAGGACCATGGACGCTGACGAGTTGAAAGAATTCAGGGAGAAAATGGCCAAGACGCTGGCCGCATTTCAGCACGACCTGGACAAGATCCGGACCGGAAGGGCGTCTCTAGCCCTTTTCGACGGCATCCGGGTCGACTACTACGGAACTCCGACACCTCTGAATCAGGTGGCCAGCATGGCGATTCCTGAAAGCCGCCTGATCACCATCAAGCCCTGGGATGCGAGTATCATCGGGGAGATAGAAAAAGCCATCCTCAAGTCGGAACTCGGTCTCACTCCTGTCAATGACGGAAAGGTTATCAGGATAACCATTCCCAAACTGACCGAGGAGAGAAGGAGAGACCTGGTAAAGCTGGTCAGGAAAAAAGGCGAGGAGGGGAAGATCGCCATAAGGAATATCCGGAGGGAGGCCAACGAATGGTACAGATCCCTGGAAAAAGAGAAGGCCATATCCCAGGATGAACTCCACCGGAGGCTGGAGGAGGTTCAGGAGCTCACCAGCGAATTCATAGGGAAGGTGGATCGGATCCTCGATCTCAAGGAGAAAGAGATCCTCGAAATTTGACACGGAGAGAGCGGCTCCCAGGAGTGAGTGGTGGTTTTGTCGGCAGGTCCGTCCAGGAGGGGGATCTGCCTTTTTCGTAGTCCGCGGGAAGGGGGATATGTCCGCCTGAAGTGCCTTGAAAAACGTGATTTGGTGTGTTATTTTCGGATGTTAATTCAGAAGGATTGGAGCCATGGCCGATCTTAGGAGAGGGGATCTGGATCCCAACAGGCTACCGCGGCATGTGGCGATCATCATGGATGGTAATGGCCGCTGGGCCAAGAGGAAATCACTCAGTCGGATCAACGGGCACATGAAAGGGGTCGATTCGGTGCGGACCGTTGTGACGGCTTGCCGTGAAATGGGCATCAAGTACCTCACCCTCTACGCCTTTTCCATGGAGAACTGGAAGCGCCCCGAAGAGGAGGTAAGGGCTCTTATGGATCTCCTCTTCCAGTATCTCATGGACGAGCTCGAAGAGATGCTGGAGAACGATATCCGTCTCAATGCCATCGGAGAGTTGGAAACCCTTCCGCCTCGAGTCTATGGGCGGCTCATGGAGACTATGAAGGCTACTCGCCACTGCCAGGGGATGACCCTGACACTTGCTTTGAGTTACGGCGGGCGAGCGGAGATTATCCATGCCGTGACGTCCATCGTCTCTGCTTTGGAGAAAAAAGAGATCACCAGGGAAGATGTGGGCATCGATTCCTTTGCGTCCCATCTCTGGACAAAAGACCTTCCCGACCCTGATCTTCTCATCCGTACCAGTGGGGAGTATAGGATAAGCAACTTCCTGCTCTGGCAGATGGCCTACACGGAGATCTATGTCACAGAGACCCTCTGGCCCGATTTTGGAAGGGAGGAGCTGGTCGAAGCGATACTGGATTACCAGTCCAGGGAGAGGCGCTTCGGCCTGACAAGCGAGCAACTGACTTGAGCCCTTTGACCGGGAGGCGGAAGGGGCGGCCTGGGAGACCGGAGAGGAGCGGAGCGGGTCTCCGTAAAGGAAGGGGAGGTAAGGGCGATTCTCAAGAGGATACTGACAGCCCTGGTGGGCGCGCCTCTGGTTGCCTTGATCATCGGTTTCGGCCAGGAGGCGGGACTCCTCTTCCTGATTCTTCTCGCCACAGGGTTGGGCCTTGTCGAGTTCTACAGACTCACCTTGCCTGAGAGCCTCCCCTCCCAGAGGATCCTCGGCATCGGGCTCGGTCTGCTTTTCCCCCTTGCCGCCTTTCTTGGTCGGGAGGGGGCGGTTGTGGCGGTTCTTGCACTGGTTGTCCTGGTGCTCTTTCTGCTTCTTATGGTCACGCCTGGAGAGCTCGCCGGTGCGACATCCCGCATGGCGGTCATGCTTTTGGGTAACGTGTATGTGGGTTTCCTGCTCTCCTATATCGTCCTTTTGAGAGGCAGGCCCATGGGCTTGCAGTGGGTCCTTTTTCTCCTTGTCACCGTGTGGGCGGGCGACACCTGTGCCTACTTCAGCGGAACCCTGGTGGGGAGGCATAGACTCTGGCCTCGGATAAGCCCGAACAAGACCCTGGAAGGGCTTCTTGGGGGTCTTGCCGGATCGGTCGCCGCCGCCGTCCTCTTCAGGCTTTTCTTTCTCAGATGCCTGGCCTTATCCGACACGGTGACTCTTGGTTCTTTCATACTGATGATCGGGCAGGTCGGAGACTTCGGGGAATCTATGATCAAGAGGTCGGCTCGTGTAAAGGACTCGAGCCATCTGATTCCCGGTCATGGGGGTGTGCTTGACAGACTGGACAGTCTTCTTCTTTCGGCTCCTTTTCTCTACTACTATGTACAGTGGATTCTCGGGTAGAAAGGCATGGAGTCCAGGCTTTTTCCGACCTTACAACGCCGGGTCAGCAAAGGCCGGATTGGATTCCGGATGCATGAGGGAGGAGGTGGGTGGGAAGGGATGAAGAGGCTCTCGATCTTGGGTTCCACCGGGTCCATCGGCATTCAGACACTTAGTATCGCCGAGAAGTTCAGCCATAGATTCCAGGTGCTCGGCCTCGGTGCAGGCAGGAATATCGAGCTGCTGAAAGAGCAGATTCATCGGTTTAAGCCCCGCCTTGTGTCGGTTATGACCGAGAGGCTTGCCGATCGACTCTCCGCCGATCTCGATGATCCCCCTGAGATCGTTTACGGCCCTGAGGGGCTGATCCGGGTCGCGACTCTTGAAGAAGCGGATCTGGTGGTCTCGGCTCTTGTCGGAGCCGTGGGCCTTGTGCCCACGCTGTCGGCCGTAAGTGCCGGAAAGACGGTTGCCCTGGCCAACAAGGAGACCCTGGTAATGGGTGGGAAGGTCGTGATGGGCGAAGCCAGGAGAAGGGGCGTCGATATTCTTCCCATTGACAGCGAGCACTGTGCCATTTTTCAATCCATGGTGGGTCACCAAAAGGGGGACGTTCGCCGTATCATACTGACCGCATCGGGAGGACCCTTTCTCGACTATCCCATCGAGAGACTCTGTGATGTCACCCCTGAGCAGGCCCTCAAGCATCCCCGCTGGAAGATGGGGAGAAAGGTAACCATCGACTCAGCCACCCTGATGAACAAGGGGCTGGAAATCATGGAGGCTCACTGGCTCTTCGATCTGCCTGTGGAAAAGATCGATGTCCTGATTCACCCGGAGAGCGCGGTTCACTCCATGGTGGAGTATGTTGACGGATCGATTCTGGCCCAGCTGGGGGTGGCCGATATGCGTATCCCCATAGCCTATGCTCTTTCCTATCCTGATAGGTTGGAAGTGGGCCTGCCCTCCCTCGATCTGCCCCGTATCGGGAGCCTCAGGTTTCTTGCTCCGGATCGGGCTCGATTCCCGGCTCTGGAACTCGCGATTCGGGCCCTGGCCGTTGGAGAGACTATGCCCGCCGTCCTCAATGCTGCGAACGAATTTGCCGTGAGTGCCTATCTCAACGGTGATCTGAAGTTTACAGGAATTCCGAAGTTGGTTGAGTCGGTCATGGAATCCCACGAGGTTCGGGAGGTTCAGACATTGGAGGACGTGTTGAAGGCCGACCAATGGGCCAGGCAACGGGCAGAAGAAGTGCTGAGAGAGAGGGGCTGATCGATTGTTTTTCTCTCCAGAAGATTTGATAAAGGGACGCGGGCCGGGTTGGCCGAGAGGCCGAAAAAGGAGTATGATGATAGTCGTCGGCTTTTTTCAAGACTCACGGAGCAGCGGAGTTTCTTTCTCCCGGCCTCTCTCTGTGGTATCAGGGTTTCTGGCCTGAGGCACCGGGATATCTCCTCCCGACGAATGGCTTGAGCGGCCCGGTTCCGGCAGGCTGGCGTCCTGGCAAGGGAGGGACGGGACTCGAAGATCGCGCTTTTTTCTAAACTAAGGATATCCGGCTGGCACGAAGGGATATAAACAATGTTCGGTTACAACCTCTTTGTCGGGATCATCGTCCTGGGAGTGCTGGTTTTCATCCATGAACTCGGTCACTTTCTTGTTGCCAAGGTGCTGGGGATCGGGGTTCTGAGATTCTCGATCGGCTTCGGCAAGAAGGTGGTGGGCTGGAGACGGGGAGAGACGGAGTATCAAATTGCTCTGATCCCTTTGGGGGGTTATGTAAAGCTTCTCGGGGAATCCCCGGACGAGAACGTGCCTGAAACAGAAGTGCACCGCTCCTTTACCGCTCAATCGATTATTCGTCGGGCCTGTGTGGTGGTGGCCGGGCCTGTCATGAATTTCCTCCTCGCAGGTCTTTTCCTGCCCCTGGTTTTCATGATAGGGGTCCCACAGCCGGGCTACTTCACATCACCGCCCCGCATCGGGTGGGTTGAACCGGATTCACCGGCAGAGGAGGCCGGGTTTGCGCCGGGGGACCTTGTCCTTTCGATCAACGGGGTTCCTGTCAAGGATTGGGAGTCGTTGATCAATGCGGTGATCACCAGCCCGAATGAGGAGTTGGAGGTGGCTTTCGAGCGCAACGGGCGGGCTATGTCCGCAACGCTCGTTCCACGGGCCGACCGAAACACCGGAGCTGGAATGGCCGGATTTCAGCCTGACGTTCCCAAGATGGTGATCAAAGAAGTTGTAAAGGGAAGACCGGCCGATCGCGCGGGCATGCGACCGGGTGATATTGTCATCTCCATCAACGGCATCTCCCGGCAGGACTACGCTGCCATGAGAAGACTCATCGAAGAGAGCCCGGGCGAGGAGCTCTCCTTTGAGATCCGGCGGGGCAAAGAGACGCTCGTGCTGGCCGTGAAACCCGTAGCCGACCCCGAGACCAAGCTGGGCAAGGTGGGGGTGAGCTTTCTGCCCGGTTTCCCCGATATGGAGGTGATAGAAAGGCGATACGGCTTTCTTGCGGCTCTGGACAAGGGCAGTCGTGAACTCGTGCGGTTGACTGGGTTGACCTTTTCCGTCCTGGGCAAATTCCTGTCAGGAAAGCTCTCGATTCGACACCTGGGAGGCCCGATTACCATCGTTCGGTACGCCGGCCAGGCAGCTCATTCGGGTCTTGCCTCTCTTCTGCAGTTTGTAGCTTTTCTGAGCCTCAATCTGGCGATATTGAATGTTCTTCCCATCCCGGTACTGGATGGGGGCCATCTCGGCTTTCTCCTGATCGAGTCGGTCATCGGCAGGCCTGTCAGCCCGAAGAGCCAGGAGATGGCGTACAAGATAGGGTTTACGATTCTGATCATCCTGATGATTGTCGTGTTCTACAATGATCTGGTCAAGATGTTTCTCGGGTTCCCCTGATCCCTTGCCGGTGGTGTGCGGCCCTCTGGCTGGTGACCGAGATGTGCGGTCCGGATGGGATCCCGGCGAGGTGCTCCGGCTATCCGGAAACCGCCCGGATATGCCGCGAGGGCTTGTCAGCTGCAAGAGCGGGCTGGTGCCAGGAGAACCCCGGTCTTTCCTATGAAGGTTCTCGGAATAAGTACATCCACTCCTTTTGGCAGTGTGGGTCTTGTGGATTCCGACAGGGTAGTGGGTGAGTACTCCCTCAACCTCCCCATCACCCATGCGGAAAGGCTCATGACCAGCATCGACCGCCTCCTCACGGATGCCGGGGTGCCGTTGTCTGAAGTGGAGGGACTCTCGGTAACCCTGGGCCCAGGCTCATTCACCGGGTTGAGAATCGGGATCAGTACGGCCAAGGGCCTCGCCTTTGCCATGGGTCTTCCCGTTGCGGGAGTCTCCACCCTGGAAGCCCTCGCCCTGAACGTCTCCAATGCGGCGGGGGAGGTCTGTCCCATCCTCGATGCCAGGAAGAAGGAGGTCTATGCTGCCCTGTTTCGGGTGGATTTTTCCCACAGGGTCAAGAGGCTGACAGAAGACATGGCTGTCTCGCCGAGGGCTCTCGTTGAGAAGATCCATGGACCTGTGACGTTCTTGGGTGAAGGCCTTGAGGTCTATGGGGGTTTCTTGAAGAGGGAGCTCGGCCAGCAGGCCTCTTTTGCCGGTCCTGAACTCGGCTATGTCCGCGGGAGCGTGGTGGCGCGGATGGGGGTGAGCCTTCTCGCCAGAGGTAAGACTCTGGATCTTGCCACCTTCGTGCCCCGTTATGTTCGGCGGTCAGAGGCGGAAATACGGTATGAAGAAGGAAGGGGGAAGCAAAACAGATAGGGGGTAGATGGAGATGGGAGAAAAGGAAGAGACTCTCGTGAGCAGACTAATTCGAGAGAACCAGGCGTTCCGGACAATGAAAGAGCGGCACGCCGAGTTGGAGGATCGACTCGAGCGTCTGGAAACCAAGCCCTTTCTTGCGCCCCAGGAGGAATTGGAGGTCAAGAAGATCAAGAAGAGGAAGTTGATGCTCAAAGACGAGATGCAGAGGATCCTGGCTTCCCATCAGGAGGACGGTTAGGCAGAGTCTTGCCTTGTAGGGAGGGTACCATTATCCCTTGGGTCCGGGGACTCGTGGTGACCCTGTATGAGAAAAATCGAGTTTGAATTTTTCCGGAAAACCGAGTATAAGTGAGTCGACACGATCGAGGATTCCCCGGGGTATATGACAGCGACCAAGAGATTGCCGATTGCGGTGGAGGGGTTGCCTTTTATTGCTCCCATGGTTGCAGCCACGGCTCTTTCGGTGTGGAGCAGGTGGCTCTACGCCTCTGTCTGCCTTTGTCTTCTCACGGTCTTTGTCGTCTATTTTTTCAGAAACCCGAAGAGGGCGATTCCTCCATCTGACCGCGTGGTTCTGTCACCGGCCGACGGCCGGGTCCTTCAGGTTAGAAGATGCAGGGAAGAGAGGTTCTTTGGCGGAGAAACCACGAAGGTGAGTATTTTTATGTCTCTTTTCGATGTGCACATCAACCGGTCCCCTATATCCGGAATCGTGGAAGAGAAGGAGTACAACCCCGGTAAGTTCCATCTGGCCAACAGGGAAAAGTCGTCCATGGAAAACGAGCAGAACGCCCTGGTTATCAGGGGCAGGGACGGCCTGAGAGTCCTCTTTATCCAGATTGCCGGTTTTGTTGCCAGGAGGATCGTCTGTTACCCGGAGAAGGGGGAATTGCTGGAGAAGGGGCAGATCTTCGGGATGATCCGTTTCGGTTCGCGCCTGGATGTCTACATGCCGGAAGGGATCGAAACTGTCGTGAAACCCGGAGAAAGGGTCAGGGCAGGGGAATCCATACTGGGGATGATTCTATGAAGAAGCAGGATCCCACGGGGAGGCGGAGGAGGCTGCGGGGGGTTTACATCCTGCCCAACCTCTTCACATCGGGGAATCTCTTTTGCGGTTTTTTTGCCACTGTGGCCACCTTCAGTGGCCGTTTTCTGCAAGCTTCCATCGCCATCCTGGCGGCCGGAGTATTTGACGTACTCGACGGCAAGATAGCTCGCCTTGCCGGGGCCAACAGCCGTTTCGGGATCGAGTTCGATTCGCTGGCAGACCTCGTCTCTTTTGGCCTGGCTCCGGCCCTGCTGGTGTTCTCATGGGCTCTCAAACCTTACGGGAGGGTCGGCTGGCTGGCTGCCTTTCTATTTCTGGCCTGTGGGGCGCTGCGGCTGGCGAGGTTCAACGTGCAGGCCGTCTCTTTGGAAAGCAAGTTTTTTACGGGTCTGCCAATCCCGGCGGCGGCGTGTATGATCGCCTTGACGGTTCTCCTCCACCACCGCCTCGGATTCCCGGACAAACCCGCGCAGGTCTCGATTCTCTTGATGATCTATTTTCTCGCCTTCCTCATGGTAAGCAACCTCCGCTACTTCAGCATAAAGGGACTGGACCTGTTTCGAAGAAAGCCTTTCAGAACACTGGTGGTGCTCATCCTCTGCCTTATTATCGTGGTGGCAGAGCCGGAGGTCACTCTCTTCTCTATCTTTGCCATCTACGTGCTGTCAGGCCCGGCCGGCCTCCTGGCTCTGGTTTGGAAGAGACGGATCGCCAGGAAGGTCTCCGTGGAGAAGACGCCCGGCATTCAGTGAAGCCGATCTCCCTGGCCGGGGACGAGCCTTGTACGGATCTCATCGGCAAAGCGGCCCTCGAAAACAGCCGAGACCTCGCCCCTCATTCTCACCGAGAAGTCCGGCGACAGGAAGACATGCAGGGTTCCACCGGGCATGTGGACCTGGATCTCCGGGTCGCAACGGCCGAGCCTGTACGCAACCCCGGCGGCCGCGCAACTGCTGCTGCCTGATGCCAGGGTATAGCCTGCTCCCCGTTCCCATATCTCGATCTTGATGTTCCGGCGGTCGAGGATCTCCATGAACTGGACGTTGGTCCTCCGGGGGAAGAGGGGGTGTCTCTCCAAAAGAGGGCCCAGTTGGTGGGCGAGGTTACGGTCCACCCGGTCGCAGAGGACGACGCAATGGGGGTTTCCGATGGAAGCGGCTGAGATCTCGAGCTTCCGGCCGTTGACTTCCAGGGGTTCCTCGAGGACCTCCCTCTCCGGGCCCCTCACAGGGATCTCTCGACTGCGGAAGGTCAGTCTCCCCATGCTTACCGTCATGAGCCTTGCATCTGGAGAGTCGAGATGGACGGAGACCCTGCCTCCCTGGGTGTTGATCTCGAAATCCTGTGAGCTAACGTACCCGGCCTCGTGGAGGTACCTGGAGAAGATCCGGAGCCCGTTGCCGCTCTTCTCCGCCTCGCTGCCATCAGGGTTGTATATCCTGACAGAGATGGAGCCGTCTTCGTCTATCAGGGGGCCGTAAAGGATCCCGTCCGACCCGACACCGCGGTTTCTGTCGCAGATGAGTCTGACCGATTCGGCCGTGACCTCGAGGTTGAACTTGGCAGGGTCCACCACAAGATAATCGTTCCCTAAGCCGTGGTACTTGTAAAAGTCACTCATCGGGATATCCTCCTCAGCCGTGAACGTCCTGAGAAACGTCGTTTCCCGTCTTCGATCCACGGCCATTGCATGGCTGCGACTAACCGATCTGCTCGAGGCTCTGGTCAAGATCGGCTATCAGATCATCCGCATCCTCGATGCCCGGAGCATACCTCACCAGGGTTTCCGGTATGCCTGCTGCTTGTCTCTCCTCGGCTGTGCATTCAACGTGAGAGGTCGTCGAGGGAGGCCCGACAAGGCTCTCCACTGAACCGAGATTGGCCGCCCGATGGGGGATTCTCAGGCTGTCGAGGAAGCGCTTGGTGGAAGCGTAGTCACCCGTGAGTTCGAAGCTTAGCATCCCCCCGAAGCCCTTCATCTGCCTCTTCGCAACGGCGTGCTGGGGATGGCTCTCGAGGCCCGGGTAAAATACCCGCACCACCTTGGGATGGTTCTCCAGAAACCGGGCCACCTCAAGGGCGTTACGGTTCTGCCGGTCCAACCTGAGAGCCAGGGTCTTCATTCCCCGGATAAGAAGCCACGCCCCATGGGGATCGAGGGATGGCCCGGTGATCCCCCGCAACCGGTCGATCTCTTCGATCAGCCCCGAGGGCCCGGCCACGGCGCCGCAGACCACGTCTCCATGTCCTGCCAGGTACTTGGTGGCGCTGTGAATCACCAGGGTGGCACCAAAACCGAGGGGCTGCTGGTTGAAGGGGGTGGCCAGGGTGTTGTCCACGATGAGACAGATCTTGCGCTCCTGGCAAAACCCGGAGATCCTCTCCAGGTCGATCACCTTGAGAGTAGGGTTCGTCGGTGTCTCGAGATAGACCACCTTGGTTCTCTTGCCTACGGCTCCTTCAATTGCCCGGGGATCGGTCGTCTCAACGAGATCCACTCCCACACCGAACCTGGGCAGGAGGGTCGTGAAAATCAGGTAGGTCCCTCCATAGGAGTCCTTGACCGAGACTACATGGTCGCCACTTGAGAGGAGAGAGAGAAGGGTAGTCGTGATGGCGGCCATACCTGACGAAAAGACAAGGGCCCGCTCTGCACCCTCCAGGGCGGCAATCTTCTCCTCTGCCACCACCTGGGTTGGGTTCCGATTCCTGGAATAGATAAAGCCGGCCTCTTTCTCTGTGGCCACACGATACCAGTGGTCGACGGTGGAATAGCCGAAGGCCGCAGTCTGATAGAGGGGAGTGATTGTGGCTCCTGTAACCGGATCAATGGCCTCACCTGCATGGACGGCGAGCGTGTCGAATCGATAGTTCTCCTTTCCCATTTTCTCCTCCAGTGGTTTGTTTTGTGGCTCAGTGTTGCATTCCGGTGTAGACCCCGACGATTCCAAGTGTCAGAGGACAGTAGTGGACCGCCGTAAAACCGGCCCGCTCCACGGCCTTCAGAAAGGCCTTGGGTCTCGGGAAACCCATAATCGAGTCGGAAAGGTACTGATAGGCGCTCCTGTTGTGCGAAAGGGGATCCCCTAGGCGGGGGAGGACACCCCTGAGATAGAACCGGTAGATGGACCAAAACCAGTGATCGTCCGGCACCGTGAATTCCAGGATCGCCAGCAGTCCTCCAGGCTTCAGGACCGCTGCAGCCTCCTGCAAGGCCTTCCCGCGCTGTTCAATGTTCCGTATGACAAACGCGATCATGATACCGTCAAAGGCTTCTCCCCTAGAGGGAAGATAGAGGCCATCGGCAAGGGCGAACTGGGCACGGTCTGTCTGGAAAAGGCGGGCGATCTTGGCCTTTCCTCTGACCAACATGGAAGAGCTAAAATCTATCGCGAGGACCCGTGCTGTATCATCGGCCCCCAGCAACTCACGTGTCCCCTCACAGGTGCCTGTAACCGTGTCGAGAAAGAGTCCCCCTTTGTTCTCGAGGAGCCTCCGCACGGTGAGGCGTCCCCGACAGAGATCCCACCCGAAGCTGAGCAGCCCGTTGAGAAGATGGTAGCTCGGCGGGAGCCGAGTGAAAATCGATCTTACGAATCTCTCTCTATCTTTCATCCATGTCCTCAAATCGTGTTACTGAGCCTGTCGAGGCACGGATCTCACCTCTGGTTTCCCACTTTTCAGGCGGGGAAACACGGGTTCTGATCCTGCTGAAAGTTTCCCTCCTAGCCGGGCTCGATCCCCCCGGCATCCATGCCGGCCACCTCCTGCCGGTTCACCACGAATATTCCCGCCCCTACGAGGGCAAGGCTTACCAGGAGGGTTCCGGTCAGCGCCTCTTTAAGCCAGGCCGCACTCGTCAGGACTCCAAAGACCGGGGTGAGAAACATGAAAGGAGCTACCCGGGTGGCCATCTCCTTCTGGACGAGGTAGGTCCAGAGCATGAAGCCAAAGGCATTGGCGACCATCGCCACATAGAGAAAAGCAACCAAGACCGGCAGGCTTAGATGTATATCCGAAACCCTTTCCACCGAAAGACCGAGAAGGCCAAGCAGAATTCCTGTGACAAAAAACTGCCAGACCTGAATCGTAGTAACCCCTATGGCCACGGGAAAGAACTTCAGAAGTATGATCCTGATCCCCCATACACCCGAGGCTGCCAGAACCAGAATGTCCCCCAGTAATCCCGAAGGCCCGCTTGTGCTCCGAGGTCCGACAAAGAGGAGCACAACGCCCGTGAAGGCCAGTCCGCTGCCGATCCACTTGTTGAGTGGGAGGCGCTCACGGGGAAGAAGGAAGATGGCTAGAGACAAGACCCAGAAGGGAGCCGTGTTGAAGAGTATGGAGGCTCGGTTGGCAGAGGTATGGTCGATTCCGATGAGGAGCAGGACGATTTCAGCGGCGAGGGAAACGCCGTAGAGAAAGAGGAGAAAGGGGCTTGTCCTGCTCTGAAGGGCCAGACGTTCCCCTCGTAGCAGGCCATAGAAGGTAGCCAGAATCCCTGCGAGGAGGAACCTGAAGGTCCCCAGGAAAACAGGTGGGAACCCGTGGAGGGCCATTTTCATGGCCGGAAATGATGCCCCCCACAGGACGGTCAGCAGTAGCAAGAGGGCAATTGATCGAAAATCGAGTCTCTTTTCCACGGGGAGGTCATACCTTTGTGAGATTGGTTCATCAAGCCCTTGCGATTCTTGACTGCAGCCGCCGACGGAGTATCTCCACAGAAACCAGGAGAACCATTGAGAAACAGATAAGTAACGTGGAAACGGCCGGAATGACCGGGTTGATTTCCATTCTGATCCCCTCCCACATCTTCAGAGGAAGGGTTTTGGTGTCAATGCCACAGATGAACATGGAGATCACGATCTCATCAAAGGAGACGATGAAGGCAAACAGGGCTCCGGAGATGAGTCCCGGGCGGATCATGGGGAATGTTATTCTGGCGAAGGTCTTCAGCCGGCTGGCCCCGCAGATCATTGCCGCCTTCTCGAGGGTTTCGTCAAACCCCTTGAGAGAAGCAGAAACGGTGAGAACCACAAAGGGGATACAGAGGAGGGAATGGCCCACAACAAGCCCGATCCTGGTACCTCGGAGGCCGATCTTCGTGAAGAAGCTGTAAAGGGCGATGGAAATGATGATAACAGGAATGATCATGGGGAAGAGGATGAAGGTGTGGATTATCGCCCTGCCCGCTATTCGAGCACGGACAAGCGCCATGGCCGCGAGGGTTCCCAGAACCGTACTGAGGATCATGGCCATGGCAGCTACTTGTAGACTCACTATGGTCGGCCCTATCCACGAAGGATCTCCAAAGTAACGGAGGAACCACTTCAAGGAAAACCCAGGAGGAGGGAAGGTGAGGAACTCCGCAGAGGAGAAGGACATGGGGAAGACGACCAGGATTGGGAGAATCAGATAGAATGCAACCAGCCCGCAGACCACATAAAGGCTCAGCGAAGCCCAATCCGTTCCGGAGCCGTAGGTTTTCGCAACCTGTGAAGGCCGGAGATCCATCCTAGTCCCCTGTCCCTCCCCACAATCTATCCAGACCGAGAAAGCGGTTGTAGACCAGCAGGATCAACACGGTGAGCAAAAGCAGGACAAAGGAGGCTGCAAAGGCGAATCCCCAGTTGAGCAAAAGGGTCACGTTCTGTTCAATGAGTTGAGCGATCATAGTGTCCTTTGGACCTCCAAGGAGGGCCGGTGTGATGAAAAAGCCGATGGCCATTATGAAGACCATCAGGCATCCTCCTCCGACTCCAGGGAGAGAAAGTGGAAGAAAGATCCGGACAAAGGTTCGAAGACGGTTGGCTCCCAAACTCTGGGCCGCCTTGAGGAGGTTCCGGTCGATGCCTTTCATGACGGCGTAAAGGGACAGGATCATATAGGGCAGCATAATATGAACCATGGCGATATCGACACCACGGGAGCTGTAGAGGAGTTTTATGGGTTTGGAGACCAACCCCGTACTCAGGAGAATCGTATTGAAGACACCGTTTCTTCCGAGAAGGACCATCCATGCATAGTTTCTTACAAGAAGGCTTATCCAGAAGGGGAGAAGGACAAAGACCAGGAGTTTGCTGGCCGTTCTTTCGGAGACGCTCGAAAGGAGATAGGCATACGGATAGCCCAGGAGGAGAGAAAAAAGCGTCACCATTAGGGCGATCTTGAAGGAATTGATTATCACCTTGAGATAGACGGGCTGCCTGAAGAAATGCGAGTAATGTGCCAGGGTAAAATGGGGGTCCCATAGGCTTCCATAAAAGGCCTTTGACATGGGAAGAACGAAGAAAACAACGAGATATGCCAACAGGGGGAGTAGGGGTATCCACCGGTACCGCACGATCCAAGTGCCCATCTTTGGAACAATGCTCTGTCTCCTTTTGTTCACGGCTGAGGCTTACTCCCTCCCTTCGGCTCTTGACCCGCCTTTCTTGAATAACGGGCCGACCCTTGTCTCCTCGGATCGGCCCGGACCCGTCATTTCATCAGCCAAGCTTCGAATTTCTCGGTGAGTCGATCCCGGTTCTTTTCCCAATAACGGCCGCTAAGCTCTATGCTTTTCTTGAAATTCTCAGGGTAGCTGGGCATCCATCTGGCGACTTTTTCCGGGATGTATTTCAAGGCTTCAGGATTTGTCGGGCCGTAGTAGATGTGCTCGGCCATGACGGCCTGGTTCTTTGCTCGTCCGGCGAAGTTGATGAACTCCATGGCCTCCTTCTTGTGGGGGGCGTTCTTTACCACAGCCCAGGCCGACTGAACGAACAGGGCCTGTTCCCAACTAATAGCCACTGGATCTCCTCGATGGATGAGCTTAGCAACCCGACCGTTCCAGGCGGAGATCATGTCCACCTCGTGATCCTTGAGCAGTGCCTGGGATTGCGAACCCATTCTCCACCAGACGGTCACATGGGGCTTGATCCGGTCCAAGGAGGCGAAGGCACGATCCTCGTCCAGAGGATAGAGCTTATCCGGTGGGACTCCATCGGCGAGCAGTGCCGCCTCCAGGGTATAGAAAACCCCCTTGTAAAGGGATCGGGGGCCCGGGAATCTCTTCACATCCCAGAAGTCCTTCCACCCCTTTGGGGTTTTGTCCTTGTAGGTATCTGTCCTGTATCCAAGTACCATGGCCTCGTACTCTCCGCCACACCCGTATTCACGGGCCGCACCCGGGAATAGCACACTCTTGTCCACGATGCTGTAATCGATCGGCTCCAGCAGACCGGCCTTGGCAGCGGGGAGAATCCGGAAGTCACCAGCCTGTAGGACGTCCCACTCAACTTTTCCGCTTTCCACCATGGCCTTCATCTTGCCGAAGTCGATGGGCCCAGTGAAAATCACCCTGATACCTGTCTCTTTCTCAAAGGGATCGGCAAAGGCCTTCTTGATACCCTCCTCCCAGGCACCACCCCATCCCACGATTACGAGTTTCCTCTGAGCAGCATAACCCGAATTAGTTAGAACCAACACGGCGACAAAGGCCAAGATCACACAGACCCAAGAGCATCGAATCTTCATTGGTACCCTCCTTTCCATATTTTCCAAAAACATGGGATCCTTCTGAGTTAGAGCAAATTCACCCCCTTTCCCTCTTTGTTTTTTAGAGGATTTTGGAGTCTTCAAGACTCCATCCCACGCAGACACGATCCCCCTTGTTGAAGGGTTTCACCCCGTGGCTGATCTGCTGTTTGAGATCGATGGTCTGGTTCTCGGAAATCTTGATTCGGTATCTAACAATTTCGCCTACATAGATCCGCTCCTCCACCAAACCCTCGAGCACCACACCCAGGTGTTCTGAGGTGTCGGCGAACTTGATTTTCTCCGGCCGGATGGTAAGCTCTACCTCTTGATGGAGCTGAAATCCCGGCAAAAGCGGGCACGGAATATCGATTCCATCCGCTGTTGCCATGACCCCGGATTCTCCATCGAGCCTGCTTATCCTTCCCCGGATAAAATTGGACTCCCCGATAAAATCGGCCACAAACCGGCTGATCGGTCGTTCGTAGAGTTCGTCGGGTGTTCCCACCTGTTGGATTCTGCCTTCGTTGAAAACCGCGATCCGGTCGGACATGGTCAGCGCTTCTTGCTGATCGTGAGTCACATAGATGCTCGTGATCTTCAACTCCCTCTGGAGGTTTCTGATCTCGATCTGCATGTATTCCCGCAGCTTTTTGTCGAGGGCTCCAAGAGGCTCATCCATCAGCAGCAGGGGGGGATCGTAGACAAGAGCCCGCGCAAGGGCTACACGCTGCTGCTGTCCGCCGCTGAGTTGCCTGGGGTATCGGTTTTCGAATCCCGGGAGCTTGACGAGTTCGAGCACTCTCGAGACCTTCTCCTCTGTGTCCTTCTTGCCGATCTTACGCATCTGTAAAGGAAAGGCTATGTTGTCGAAAACCGTCATGTGTGGGAAGAGGGCGTAGTTTTGAAAGACCATGCCGATGTTTCTCTTAAAGGGAGGAACTAGAAGGATGTTCTTTCCGCGGATAAAGATCTCACCCGATGTAGGTAGTTCAAATCCGGCTATGAGCATGAGGGTCGTGGTTTTCCCTGAACCGCTCGGGCCCAGGAGAGTCAAGAGCTCCCCCTCCCTGACGTGGAGGGTTAGGTTGTCAACAGCCAGGACCCTTCCGAAGCGCTTGGTAAGAGACCTGAGATAAACGCCCCCGGTCGCGTTCTCAGGTACCTGCCTCTCTGGTTGGTCAATCATCATCCCGTACCGCTCAGCCCCTGCGGGCCGAAGACTCCTTTTGGATGGCCGATTGAGGCGGGGTAAGCGAAAGATCCGAGTGTTTGATTAATCGTCACTGGAAAACGCCCGTTCCGCTCTCTGAACGAGCTTTCTCGTCCGTTCTAAGTCTCGCTCCACTCGACCTCCTATACTCGGCCTGACGGCCTCAGACAATAGAAACTCTCCCACTGCCAGTTTGCGGCTCTCTCATCCGACCGCTTTCTCGAGTCTTTTCATCTAGCCGGGGTCACTGACTATCCCATCAATAGTATTAATTATATCATCTTGTTGATCAGGTGTGAGCCCCTGTGCAGCATGGTTCCTGATCAAGTCCCTGGCCAGGTCACGGGCCCGCTCTCGGGCATCCTTGCCTCCTTGAGCAAGCCACGTTTCCCTTTGCAGCCGATCGCTCAGGATCGGCTGAAACAGCTCTTCTCTCATGTACCGGACGGTATGTTCCTCAGCCATGAAATTGCCGCCAGGGCCGACTCGCTTGATGATCTCAAGGGCTGCGGTCTCCTGATTGAACTCAAGGCCTCTCCGCATCCGCTTGACCATCCCTATGATCTCGTTATCGATCACGTACTGTTCGAAACTCACCGTGAGAACAAAATCGAGAAACCCTGCGCCGCAACTCACGTGGGTTGCCCCGGAAAGGGCGACATAGGGGACAGTTAGAGCGTGTTCATAGCCGGCCTGAGCGTCCGGTATCTTCGAGTCTGTTCGTCCAGCCGTTGCCCAGTTAGGCATATGGTAATGCCGGGCCATCTGGGTAGCCCCGGCGTTGAGCAGGGCGTATTCGATCCCACCTGTCACAAACCGGCCGGTCATCATGTCGGTCAGTCCGGGCACCGAGCAGTAAAGGGTTGCGAGCCCGGGGTTGATCAACTGAATCAGGGTGGTGACTGCCAGGACTTCGGCGTTTAGAAGAAGGAGAGTTCCGGCCAGGGTCACGGGTGAGGTGCATCCCACCTGTGTCATGCTGAAATTGTGAGTGATGATTCCCTGTTCTGCGGCCTGAACCAG
>JAFDHF010000069.1 GCA_019308905.1 Deltaproteobacteria bacterium | reverse complement strand
GAGAACACCCTTGCCTCCGAGCGACATTGCGGAAGCGGTGGGGTACCCATCAAGGGTGAGCGGGAAGGGGAAAGGTCGTGTTCGTGAGTCGTGTTCGTGGGGAAGGGGCAGGAACTGCCCACCCGCGAACCTTGATAGGGTCACGGCGTGAGCTCAGGAGTGAGGGGACAAGGGTGTTCTCCTGCCAAGACAGAAAAAGATCGTGAAGTCATACACTTGCAAGAATCCTGGGCCGAAAACTCGAGAAACTCCACAAAAACTCAGAAAAAACGGGTTACTTTTGAACCTCATACTTCGTGACGGTTCTTGGGGGGACGAACCATAGAAGGCTTCAACCCCAAGGTGCAGGATATTTTCACCCCATGCCAAAACCAGTGGGACCTGTCAACAATGGAGGGCTCGATTCAGGACGCTTCAAAAGTTGCTTGAGAACCTACGTCCCCACCGTCCTTAGGTGGCTTTTTTCTTGCCTTGTCCGGTCGGATTGCTATAATGGGGCAGGAAGTCAGAAGGCGAGGTGACAGAGATGAAAGAACACTGGGTATTCATCGACGGCAGGGAATCAAACCCGATGATCTGCAGCAGAATGGGGATCAAGATATACTTTATGGACCATGATGACCATGGTCCCCGACTCGAAACCAGAGTCCCTGGGCTGTTGATTCTCTACGATACGGAGAGGGACAGGTTCAAGGTGGTCCGCCTCAACAACAGGACAGGAATCGAAGTCGAAGGAGTAGAACACTTCAGATCCAAGTTCATAAAGTGAGGGCTGAGAGATGGTTTTTTGATTTGTAGATTTCGGATCCTTTCTCAGGAAAGAACTCGGCAGCTTGTGTTTCCGAAAATTCGACGTTTCTCCCCGCTCAAGCCCTGCCAGCAGTCACCCCGGCAGAACCCCGGGCCCTTTTTCCTTGAGGAGGGTCACCCTCTTCACGGTTGCTTCGGCTTCCTTTTTCATACTGCAGGTTCCATCAAAGATCCCACCCTCCTCGACGACCAGGGCCGGAGTTTCGATGTTACCGTAAAGCCGTCCAGCGGAATGGATCTCAAGCTTGACCGAGGCAGAGACTTTTCCCTTGACCTCTCCGTCCACGATCATGGTGCCTGCCTTGATTTCGGCATGTACGACGGCGGTTTCGCCGACAATCAGAACGCCACTTGAGAAAATTTCCCCATCAAATCGGCCTTCGATCCTGCCCATCCCGTCAAAGGTCATCTTCCCCTCGAACGAAACATTCTTGCCGAGAAATAGCTCGACATCACTCGACTCGATCTGCCTCTTTCCCATCAATTTCAACCTCCTTCGGCGACCACGCCACTCCTGATGAAAAGCTTCAGGGCCGAAAGCCCGGGGGGTTTCAGGGTCTAGTGGCCGGAGAAATCAACCCAGTGATCCTCTTTCGTCTTTCGACCCCTCCGAGCAAATCCCAGGCCAAACTCACGGAGTGCCGACGGCGAGCACAGGGAAAGCACTCGACCTACTCAGTTTCCACACCCCTGACCCCGAGGTTCATCGTATCTCTCTCGGCTGTCCCGTTGAAGCAAGAACACTGTTCCACAACCTGCCATTGGGATCTATCTGCTTGCGCTCCGAGGTGGCAAGGGGGATAGGCACATGTGTATACTGGCCGTTCCAGTAGCCGACCACCATGTTTGTCCGTCCCGCAAGTCCAGCATGTACCGCGTTGTGTCCGAGGAGAAGGCAGAAGACCGAATCATGCGGGTTTGCAGGCATACTCCGAATCGTATAGCTAGGGTCGATATACTTCAGGGTGGCCTCCATTCCCACCCCTGCCAGGTAGGCTCTGATCTGATCCCTCAGGAAAAGGCCGATGTCCCCCAGACGGTTGTTACCCGATTCGTCGTGTTCTCCTGGTTCTCCCAACATGTCCTGCCCCGCACCCTCTGCCACAACCACCACCGCATGGTGCCTCTTCTCCAGTCTCCTCCTCAACAGCGCCAAGAAGGCCTCCAGCGTGAAGGGGACCTCCGGCACGAGACAGAAGTTGACCTCATTGTTGGCAAGGGTGGCGTTTGCCGCGATGAACCCTGATTGGCGGCCCATTAGCTTCACCAGACCGATCCCGTTCCTGGCCCCAACGGCCTCCGTATGCGCACAGTAGATCGCAGTTCTCGACTCGGCAACGGCCGTCTCAAACCCGAAGGACTTGTTCATGTAGGAAATGTCGTTGTCTATGGTTTTCGGGATGCCGATGACGCTGATTTTCAGTCCCCTCCGCCCGATTTCCTGGGAGATCGCCTGGGCGCCACGAAGGGTTCCGTCGCCACCGATGGCAAACAGTATCCTCACGTTCATCCGCTCGAGCGTATCGACCATCTCCGGGACGGCCTGGGGACCACGGGAAGAGCCCAGGATCGTCCCTCCCTTCTGATGGATGTCGGCCACTCTTTCCGGGGTCAGCTCCACAGGCGCATGCCCGTATCTCGGTGAGAGCCCTTCATAGCCGTAACGGAAACCGAATACCGTCTGGACTCCGTAATGGTAGAAGAGGCTCAGAACGATAGCCCGTATCACCTCGTTGAGTCCCGGGCACAGCCCACCGCAGGTGACGATCCCGCACTTGAGCTTAGAGGGATCGAAATAGATCATCTTTCTGGGTCCGGCCATCTCGAAGCCCGGAAGCCTCTTGCCTTTGTCAAGAAGGGCCTGCACCTCGGTCAGGTTGGAATGAAAAAGTACCCGTTCCCCTTCCTCTACAAATTGCACCCCTGACATCCTGGAGGGTATGCGGCACTCCCCCAATCTCTGGATCGAGAAGTCCAGACCGCTCGCATCTGCAACAACCATCGCTCTGAACCCATGTCCTCTTGCTAGGGTATAGCCTCTAGTACGTTCGCCGGAACCTCCTTCTCGAACTGCCTGAAATTCTCTTTGAAGCTGGCTGCAAGCCTTGCTGCCCGCCCTTCGTAGCCGGCCTGAGACGAAGCCCCATGCCTTGGATTGAGAATCTCAGCCGGGAGGCCCTCACAAGCCTTGGGAACCATGAATCCAAAGACCGGATTTCTCTCGAACTCTCCCAGATCGAGGGCTCCGTTCAGAACGTTTTTGACCAAAGCCCTTGAGTGGGCGATCTTTATCCGCTCTCCCTCGCCGTAGGGCTTGCCCGCCCATCCCGTGTTCAGTAGCCAGCATTGCACCTTGTGGGTCTGGATCTTCTCCATGAAGAGCCGGGCGTAAACCGTGGGCGGCAAAGCCATAAAGGGCGCGCCAAAACAGGCGCTGAAGGTCGCCTGGGGCTCCTTGACACCCAGCTCTGTTCCTGCCACCTTGGCCGTATAGCCACTCAAGAAGTGATAAACCGCCTGTTCGGGTGTCAGTTTTGCCACCGGCGGCATCACCCCAAAGGCATCACAGGTGAGCATGATGACGTTTTCCGGGTGCCCGCAGACCCCTGAGCGGGACGCACTGGAGATATGGGATATGGGGTAGGCCGCCCTGGTGTTCTCCGTCAGCGATCCATCGCCGAGATCGATGCGCCGCGAATTATGATCGAGACTGACATTCTCCAGAATCGTCCCAAATCTGCGGGTGCACTCGTAGATCTCCGGTTCAGCTTCTCTTGAGAGCCTGATGACCTTGGCATAGCACCCCCCCTCGAAGTTGAATATCCCTTGATCACTCCAGCCGTGTTCGTCATCTCCGATCAGCCGTCGATCCGGGTCCGCAGACAGCGTCGTCTTGCCCGTGCCCGAAAGCCCGAAGAAAAGGGCTGGATCATCCCTCTCTCCCACGTTGGCCGAGCAGTGCATGGACAAAACCGATTCCTGTGGGAAGACATAGTTGAGCATGGTGAAGACCGACTTCTTTATCTCCCCTGCGTAGCTCGTTCCACCCACCAGGACCATGTTCTTACCCAGGTGGAGCAGGATGAAGGCCTCGGAGTTGGTACCGTCCAACTCCGGTACTGCATGGAACCTCGGGACATTGATGATGGTAAATCTCGGGCGATGGCTCCGTGCCTCTTCCTCGGTCTTCAACTGGATGAAGAGGTTGCGGGCGAAAAGACTGTGCCACGCTGTTTCGGTAACTACCCGAATCGGTATCCTGTGCTCGGCGGCGGCCCCGGCGTAACAGTCCTGAACAAAGACGTCCTTGTTCTGGAAATAGGCTTGCAACCTGTAGAAGAGGTTCATGAATCTCTCTTCCTCGATCCCCCTGTTCACATCGCCCCACCAGATCTTGTCCAGACTCGACGCCTCCCTGACAATAAACCTGTCCATGGGCGACCGCCCCCTGTGATGGCCGGTCCTCACCACTACAGGCCCGAGGTGTGCTATGTTCCCCTCCTGCCTTCTGACGATCTCTTCGTAGAGACGAGGGGTCGAAGCATTCCAGTAGATGCTACCCACGTTCCTGAACCCGAGCGCCTCGAGTTCCGGCCTCACGTCTTTCCGATTGAACATGACGGTCCTCCGTCTATCCCGCTTTTTGTGCGGTTAGCCTCGTGTTCGGTATCGTGATGCAGACCTCGACTACTGCCCCCGCGATTCCGGCGTAAGTGAGGCCTCTTCTGTTCTCTATAGAGGGGGAAGGGGATTTGAATACTGGGATTCCGCCCTGGTCTCGGTCCTAGCAGAAACCGTGCCGTTACGCTCTGGACAGCCTTCGAAACCACCGCAACCAGCCGCACCGAGCGATCCTTCTTGCTCTTGCTCCGGGCTGGCAGATACTACAGGGATGCCGACAGAACTCCGGGGTCTGTATGAACCCGAGACCTCCCACGCCCCGACGACCGGGCAGGGGCGGCGGATCAGGCTCACCTGACGGGTATCGTTACTGTCAAACTATTGACTCCTGACAAGATTCTGTCCCCTGCCAAGAGCAAGTAAGACTGATGTCCGTTATCCCCCCACCCGGAGAAAGGTGTGAGTCGGTCCGGCGGAAGTCCTCAAGTACCGCAGCCGTGGCGTTCACTGCGGTGACACCGCCCTGGTCGATTCCTTGCGGAACCTCCCTGGACCACTTGCTGATGTTCAGGCTGTCAATCACAACGGCATCTCGGTGGAGTCTTTTTGCATCCACGGAGACTACGGCTCTGCCTGGCCTGTTGGTTCCGGCGCCACCACGAATTCGCAGCACGGGTCGCCCTTGGACATGCAAAGGGGTTCCGTGCCTCGCACTCTCGCCTCCGGCCTATGGTTTCTTGCCAGGTACTCTATCGATCCTGCGAGAGCACCTGCGACCGCATGGCAGACGCTCCGGCCCACATTGCCGAATTCCTCTGCAATTACCGAATTTGTCAGTCGTACCCGGCCCACGCCCATCTCCTCGGCAAGCTCAAGGATCTCAAACCTGCCCCATCCCCGCGCAGAAAGGCTGTCCAGATACTGTTGAAGCAGGTCACTGCCGGTGATTCCGTATACGCGCCTCGAATTCTCCGTGTACCGGTACGCGCTTTCAAAGGCGGCCTGGTAATAGACACGCCGCCCCGTATCGATACCTGATAGCTCCTCCACTTTCTTCTGGATGTTCACAAAGAACATCCGGGGCGTCAGGATCATGGGCAGATCCGCCAAAATAAGCCTGTGAGCCTCGTCCATGGTCAGAGCGGTCTTGATCTCGTCGATATCCTTTTCCCAGTGTGTCATCTCCTTTTCCTTTCCGGATCATTGGGTGAAAACATCAAGGCTATACCCTCCAGGCCCGGTCTTGTCAATATCTCCCGGATCGGGGCTCCTGAATTCCAGATAGAGGATCCCCAAGAGTCGTTAACCTCCCAACCGGTTCTCCTTTTGAGACGGGCCCCACTGCCGCTTCGCTCCCAGGCTCTCACGAAGACCCTTTGGGGGTTCACGGGCGGAGGGGTCCTTCCCTTTCCCCGGGCACGCCCGAAGGGAAGGGAAAACCGCGGTTCCCCGACGAGGCTTGACCTGGTCCATTCATGTGCTAACATGGAGGTGGATTCTCCTTTCCCGAAAGGCCGAGTAGCCCCTGACACCGAGGGCGGAATCGGGTAATACCCGAGAAAAACTAATGTTTGATGTGTGTGTGGTCGGCCACATTACGAGGGACATCATCCGGGTTGACGGGAAGGTGAGAAGGGAGATACCCGGAGGAACGGTGTACTATACCTCCATGGCCCTCCAGGGCCTTGGGCTGCGGGTCGCCGCTGTCACTACGGCTTCTCGGAAAGACGAAGAGATTCTCCTCGGCGAGTTGAGGGATTGCGGGGTTTCCGTGTTCTTCAAGGAGAGCGAGGAGACAACCGTCTTTGAGAACATTTACACGTGGAAGAACCCCGGTTCCAGGCTCCAGAGGGTGAAATCCACGGCTTCCCCCCTTTCTCCCGAGGATCTCTCGGGTATCTCAGCCGCTCTGTTCCACCTGGGTCCCCTTACCAACAGGGACATCTCCCATGAGGTGCTGGAAGCGGCTTCTGTGAATGCCGATCTCGTCTCACTGGACGGGCAGGGGTTCTTGAGAAAAGTGACGGGCGGCAAGGTGACGGAGCAGGAGTGGCAGGGAAAGGAGAAGGGCCTTGCCTGTGTCGACATCCTCAAGGTCGATGAGAGAGAGGCGACCCTCATCTCCGGGGAGAATAACGTAGAGAAGGCGGCCCTCAGGCTTGCCGGGCTTGGTCCGAGGGAGGTGATCATTACCCGAGGCAGCAGGGGAGCCCTGGTCCTGGGCCATGGGAGCTTCTACGAAATTCCAGCTCTCGAGCCGAGGAGGTTCACCGACCCCACCGGATGCGGGGACACCTTTGTGGCAGGCTACATCTGGAAGCGGCTGAGATCGACCGACCTTGCCGAGGCGGGAAGATTCGGTGCATTTCTCGCCTCTTTGAAGCTGGAAAGGTTCGGGGCCCTCAAAGCTCTTGGTTCAAGCCCCGGGAAATCGTCTGTCTTGGATACAAGGATCGGGACCGGGGCTTCCGAAGATCCTCAGGCCTCTTGATCCTCTCATGCGGACGTCGGGCCTGAACCGGCGTTGGAATTGACTCTCCGCCGCGATAGGCATAGTATTACAAACATACTAATGTAATAATGATACTAGATAATATGCGGAAATTTTTGAAAAACCCCTAGGTACTCTCCCCTGGTTTCGAGGAATCCTGGTGTACTCGACTCTCGGGGGGGGGATCACGGACAGGGTGGCTCGGCCGCTCTCATGCCAAACATGGGGAGGGAGAGATGTGAATGAGATTCTTGATGCCATTAAGAGCCGTAGAACCATAAGGAGATTCAGAGGAGACCCGGTACCTGAAGAGACTGTCAGAGCGGTCCTCGATGCAGGACGGTGGGCTCAGTCCTTCAACAACGCCCAGCCTTGGAAATTCATCCTGATCCGGGATAGGGAGACGAAAAAGAGGCTTAGCGATGAAGCCGGAAAAAGCGTGTACTACAAGGGCATTGCAGAAGCCCCCGTCACGATCGCGATCTGTACGGACCCGGAAGAAGACCCCCACCACTGGATCGAAGCCGGGTGCAACGCCCATCAGAACATGGCCCTGGCCGCTTACAGCCTGGGCCTCGGATCTTCATGGATCGCCGTCCTGGATACCGATTCCGAACAGCCTATCAAGAAGGTCTTGGGAATCCCCAAAAACGTGAGAGTACTCAGCCTGATGCCCCTGGGATACCCCGATGAAAACCCGACGGCCAAGCGCAAACCCCTCGAGGAAATCGTCCACTACGAAAAGTACGGTCAAAAGGGATAGTCCTTCCTGAAAGAGGCAGATCCCCTCTCTGAGGCGATTTCAGTCACCCTCGTGAACGTCTCCTCGTCATGACTCCCAAAGCCGGCCCAACGGTTCTACAGGGCGACCCTTTCAAGGCATATACAGATAACCGCCCTAACAACTACAACCCCGGCCAACACCGCCACGGACCTACCGAGTTCACCCGCCGAGCAGACAAACCCCGCGGCCCCCTTTAATCTACGGAATACCGGGCGATCTGCAGGCCCCTGTAGAAATCTGTTGACGAGAGGAAGTGGTATGACGTATTATGTATTATCTTTGAGATGTAGAATCCCATATTCCCATGGCCGGCCGATTGCTGTCTCCATGCCTCTCGATGAGAGAGAAACCAAGGGGGACCGACCACGGGCCGGAGATGTGTTCCGGCGTGGAAACCTCGCCGACGGGCTCGACGGTTTACATGGGTATCGGCCTCCCATGATTGACCTGACGGGCGGGGCCATAGCTCGAACCAAAGGGCGGCTTCACGGCCCCTTGTGGGGGGGATGAACTAGATGCCTGATTTTGACAAATATGCTCAACCCGAGGGAATCGACTTGGATGGCAATGTGGTTGCCACTTATCTGCTCCGTTCTCGCTTCGAGGATATCCTGAGCAGAGTCGCCTCCTTTGCGACGGAACAGACCACTGGCACCTGGGTCAAGGTTCCCGGTGAGACTCGAGAATTGACGAGACGCCACCAGGGCAAGGTCTTGGGCGTATGGGAAGTTCCGGACCTCGAGACAGAGCCCGAAGAACCTGGCCGAGACCGCACTCACATCTTCCAGATCGCCTATCCCGTGGCAAACATCGGATCCCAGATCCCTCTGCTCCTTACCACCGTCTTTGGAAATATCTCTATGATGGGGGATATCAAACTCCTCGACCTCACCCTGCCCCGGAGTCTTGTAAGCGGCCTTCCAGGGCCACGGTTCGGCATGGATGGAATTCGTAGATTGCTCGAGGTGCCCCACAGGCCCCTTCTCAACAACATGATTAAACCGTCCACGGGTATCACACCGGAACAGGGCGCCGAACTGTTCTATCAGGTCGGACTCGGTGGAACCGACATCGTCAAGGACGATGAGGTCTTGGGAGACACTGATTTCTCTCCCGTGCTGAAAAGGGTCGAGCTCTATATGAAGAAGGCCGAGAAGGTACGTCAGGAAACGGGGCGGAAGATCCTCTATGCGGTAAACGTAACCGACGAGCCGGAACGATGCCTGAACAAAGCCATTGCCGCAGTGGAAAACGGTGCAAACGCTGTAATGGTAAACTATCTCCCGACTGGTATGGCGATCCTTTCGTCTCTGGCCAGAAATCCAAAGGTCTCCGTACCCATCCTCGCCCACCTCGATTTCGGAGGGGTTTTCTACGCCAGTCCCTATCATGGAATCAGCTCCCACCTTGTCTACGGAAAACTGGCCCGTCTGGCAGGGGCCGATATTCTGACTGTTCCTACACCTTATGGCAAGTTCCCTATTTCGTACACGAAATACATGAAGATTGTAATGGCTCTGCGCAATCCCCTCTATGACGTGAAGCAGACCTTTCCGATTGCGGGTGGCGGCGTGAAGCAGGGACATCTTCCCAGACTCTTTGAAGATCTGGGACATGATTTCATCGTCGGAGCCGGCGGGGCGGTATACGCCCACCCCATGGGGCCCACTGCAGGAGCCCGCGCGTTCCGCCAGGGGATCGATCTGATCATGGCCGGGAAAGGGCTTGACGAATCGGTCGAGGATTACCCTGAACTGAAAGCTGCCCTGAACCAATGGGGGATCTATGAGAGATAGTAGAAAGCTCTCGCTCCTCCTTTCCTTTTACGGTGACGACTTCACCGGTACGGCAGCCACCGCCGAGGCTCTAACCGTCAGCGGGGTGCCGACACTCGTCTTTGTTGAACCTCCAACCGTCTCGTTTCTGCAAGACCGTTTCCCGAAACTCCAGGCAGTCGGCGTAGCAGGGATGTCGCGGTCTCTACCCACCGAAGCATTAGAGGCCACCTTGGAACCGATATTTCAAAGAATGAAGAGGTACCGTGCCCCCCTGTTTCTATACAAAGTCTGCTCAACATTCGATTCCTCCCCTGAGCTAGGCAGCATAGGGAGAGCCATAGAAATCGGGAAGAAAGTGTTTTCACCAAGATTCATACCTATTCTGCCGGCAGCTCCCCGCTTCGGGAGATATACTGTCTTCGGGCATCACTTTGTCGCCCTTGGAGGAGACGTGCTCCGGCTCGACCGGCACCCTTCTCTGTCGCTGCATCCTGCCACCCCCATGCGCGAGTCCGATCTCAGACGACATCTGGCAAAACAGACTACCCTGAAATCCGACCTGATCTCGATTCTCACTTTGGAGAAGGGGAAGAAGCAAGTGGGGGAAAGAGTCCAAGACGCCCTGGATCACAGGGTGCCGCTGGTTTTCTTTGATTCTCTATTGAACCGCCACCTCAAGACCGCGTGCTCCGTCATTTGGGGATACACCGAAAAAGGAAAGACCCTCTTCGTCGCGGGGTCCCAAGAACTGGGTTACGGATTAGCCGAGGAGTGGAAGCGCCTGGATCTGCTCGACAGGACCGCGATGCCCGGTTCGGGCTTGAAGGGTCGAAAGGCGGAACAGGTTCTGGTCGTCTCCGGCAGTTGTGCTTCTGTGACTGGGAAACAGATCGAATGGGCCGCTGTGCATGGGTTCGAGGAAATCGGTATACACCCGGAGAGGTTGTTCGAACATGAAGGCCATGAGGCAGAACTCCAATCCATTGCAACGGCTGCCGTCTCAGCCTTGCGAAGGGGAACGTCCGTTGTCATACATTCTGCCGTCGGGCCGGAGGACCCGCGTATTTTCAGGACCAAGGAGAAGGCCGAAAGCCTCGGCTTGGGCTCCCAAGCGATTATTGACGGACTCGGGCGTGCCTTGGGGAGTCTGGCCAGGACGATACTCTCGAGATCGGGGGTCAGGCGCTTGGTCCTCGTCGGGGGAGACGTCTCCGGGGTCGTCTCCCATGCTCTCGGCATCATCGCTCTTCAAGTGGTCAAGCCGGTAGGGATAGCAGCCCCTCTCTGCTTTGCGTACTCCTCCCGTGCAGAGTTCAACGGATTGCAGGTCGCCCTGAAGGGTGGGCAGGTCGGCGAATACGACTACTTCACCGCAGTTCGCAGTAGGCGAATGCCCGACTTCGAGAGGGTCGTTTTAGGTGACCATAGAAAGAGCGAGGACTAAATCCGGACTTTGCACCGGCCCCGCCGGCGAGGGTTCCCCCGGATCAAGAACCGGGCAGAACCTCGGAGTCCTCCAGGTCGATTAGATCAGGGTGAGTCGAAATCGATGGGTTTTTCTTGGAGAACCCGGAAAGCACGAGATAGGAGGATGCCATGTCACACGCGCGAGCTCCATACTATGAGTCGGGAAGCTTCGGACGAGTCATTGCAGCGAGGTTGCTCCCGGGAACAGACATTACCTTGGGGATAGAGGAAATCTCCCGTGAGACGAACATACGTGCAGCTGCAGTTCAAGTCTGTATTGGAGCCGTGACGGAAGCGAGCGTCATGATCGCCGTGCCAAGGCGAGATTCGAGAACCGGAGTCGGGTACGGCGAGCCCTTGTCGATCCCCGGGCCCCTGTCGATTCTCTCTGTCAAGGGGGTTGTGAGTGAAAAAGCCGGCGGCGGGATATTCGTTCATCTTCACGGGGTCTTCTCCGACTCGAAAGGAACGGTCTGGGGAGGCCACCTCGTGCGGGGTAGGAACATCGTCGTCAACACCTGCGACCTGGTTCTCGATGAAATCAAAGAGCTTTCTCTGGTCCAGAAGTACGATCCAGAGCTCGGATGGGCAGTCGTGTTTCCAGAAAAGGAAGCCACACGTGCAGGGAGTTAAGGCAATGATGCCTCGCTGACCTTCTCGCCAAAGCAACCTGATTTTTCTCTTTGACAGAGAACACCCTTGCCCCTTCACTCCTGAGCTCACGTGGGACCCTATCAAGGTTGGCGGGTGGGGAATTCCTGCCCCTTCCCCGGGAACACGAATCACGAACACGACCTTTCCCGCCGCTCCGTAGGCTCATCAGACCCGCCCGCTGCGAGGTCGCGGTGCGATAGGAAGGAGGGAAAGGATGCAGAGGCTCCCGGTCCAGCCCGAAATTTTCGACCTATCTACCAAGCCGGGTAACTCGACCCCGATTGCATGAGATTTTTCTTGACAAATCCGATTGGCTGGAAGTATTATGTCTGATGTAATACATATTGAAGAAACCGCGTCCACCAGTGGTGACCATGGCCTGTCCTGATTCTTGCAACCTTCCTTCCGAGTCGCCTTCTACGAACCGGCAGGTCCGATCCGGGCAGAGGGTGGTGACACAGGAAGGCGGAAAGAGAGGGATCATAGGATGCAGAAGTTAGAGTCCGTTATCGAGACGTATCTAAGTAAGACACCGAAGTGTAAGGCATTTTTTGAGTATGCCCGCGGGATTGAACCGGGCGGTGTTACGAGGACGGTCGCCTACTATCCGCCGTATCCAATCTACATAGCAAAAGGGGAAGGCTGTTACGCCTACGACCTTGATGGGAACAGAAGGATAGACTTCTTGATGAATTACAGCTCGATGATCCTAGGGTATGCCCATCCAAGAATAATATCGGTCGTGACCGAGCGTTTGAAGTACGGGACCTCCTATTCGTACTGCAATGAGCTGGAATTGGAACTTGCCGAAATGCTTTGCAAGAGAATACCTTCGGTCGAGAGAATCCGCTTTACGAATTCGGGGATGGAAGCCACGATGTTCGCGGTCAGGGCGGCCTGCGCGTTCACCGGCAAGGAAAAAATAGCAAAGTTTGAGGGCGGATATCACGGAACCACCGACCTCCTGCAGATGAGCGTCAAACCTCCGATCGATAAGGCCGGGCCTGCCTCTTCTCCTTTTACGATACCCGCTGCAGAAGGAATTCCCAGAAACATTGCAGACAACGTCGTCATCCTGCCGTACAACGACCCGGAAGCTACAGAACTGCTCATAAGGAAACACAAAGACGTCCTGGGGGCGGTAATAATAGAACCCTTTTTGGGCTCCGGTCAGATTCCGGCAAGGAAGAATTTTCTCGAATCCCTCCGTGAGGTGACTCGGAAGTACGACATCATCTTGATTTTCGATGAGGTTCAATCCTTTCGGTTGGCTCCAGGGGGGGCACAAGAGTACTACGATGTGGTCCCGGATATGACGACCCTGGGAAAGATCATAGGCGGGGGATTCCCTGTCGGTGCTTTCGGGGGCAGGAAAGATGTCATGAAGGTATTTGAACCAAGTACAGGTGGCGTTCGGTTTGATCCGATCACCTCAGGCACGAGAATATACCAGGGCGGAACCTATACCGGGAACCCCATAACAATGGCGGCTGGGATAGCGACGCTGCAAGAACTTACCCCAGAGACCTATGCGAGGCTCGAGAAACTCGGCAATTCGCTCAGGAATAAACTGACCAGACTATTCAAAAGCCTCAACGCATCCATGGCAGTTACTGGTGTCGGATCGATGGCCAATATTCATTGCACTTCTGAGGAGATCTACGATTATAGGAGCGGCTCCGAAGAAGATCAAACCGAGTTGTACAGGGTCTTTCTTTCGCTGATGAACGAGGGAATCCTCATAGCGCCAAGAGGGATGATCAGTCTGTCAACGCCGATCACCGAGAATGAGATAGATGCCTTTGTCAGCGCCATGGAAACTGCTCTTTCGTGATTCGCCAACAAGACCGGAGGGCCTTTAGGATCAGTCTGTTGCGGTCTTCCCGGCAGCCTCCGGGTCCTCTCAGAGAAAGAGAAAGGAGGTGGTCATGGATAGTCATGGGGATCTTGGAGTCTGGAAAGGAGGGGGGTGGTGACGGAAAATCGTGATCATTCTTTGCGATCTCTATCAAAAGACAAAGGGGGAAAGGACATGAAAATCGCGAGCAAAATCTTGATAGTCGCTGTTGCCTTTGCATTTGCCACGACCTTCGCGCTTTCGGTAGACACGCCGGATTCATTTGCAAAACCGATCAAGATCCGGATAGGCCATGTGAATCAACCGGGCAGCCTCCGTGCAAGGTTGACCAAACTTTACACTATCCTTGCAAAACAGAGACTGGGAGATAAGGTCGAATTCGAGATCTTTGGAGGCGGAACGCTCGGCGGCTACAAGGAAATGTTTGAAATGGTGAAGACCGGATCTCTCGAATGTGTGGCCGAAAGCATCGGGACCCTGGAACCATGGTCACCTCTGGGGGGCATAGAGGCGGTTCCTTACCTTTACAGGGATTTGAACGATTTCCGCAAGTTTTGGAGGAGTCCCCTTGCACGGGAATTTCTGGATCAGCTGGCCAAGGAGAGCGGGTTCGTTTTCATAGGGGTCCATTGGCCCGGCTTCAAGGTCCTGACCACTCGAAAGCCCGTCAGGACTCCAGAGGATCTGAAAGCGATAAAACTCCGGGTCCCGAACATGCCGACCTTCATAAGCTCCTGGAAAGCAATGGGGGCCAACGTAACGCCTATGGCGTTTGTCGAAGTCTTCTCGGCGCTGCAACAGGGGGTAATCGACGGACAGAACAACACACTTTCCACCTCCTATGACTCGGGATTCGGTGAGGTCTGCAAGTACATCGTCTTGACGGATGATACGGTTGAGCCGCTGGGCTGGATATATGACGCCAAGTATTTCAGCAGCCTCCCGGCAGACGTGCAAAAGGGGTTGAAAGAGGCCGCAGCCGAGGCCGGACACTGGCATGAACTCTCGATCCTGCTTTCCAATGCGGAGTATATAGAGAAGTTCAAGAGGCAGGGCTGTAAGATAATCGTGCCTGACCGGAAGGCTTTCATGGAAAAAGCCAAGAACGCGCGATATAATCCTGAACTCCAGGAATGGGTCGAGAAGATTCGACAATACATGGGAACCTAGACGGAATCGATTCTTGTCGTGTGCCCCCGGGCTCCTTCGTGTACGACTCGGGGGTACGAACTTCTCAGGAAACAAAGCCCAAGACACAGCCGTTATGAATTTATGTGAATCAGCGCTCTTTTTTTTCTCGCGGTCCGCAACCATTGAATGTGCGACCGCCGGTCATGAGACTTCGATCTCCGGCCCGGAATGAAAATGGAGACAAGATGAGGTTGTTGAGATACTACAAGTCATTTTCAGAAAATCTCTATCTGGGATCAAAGTATGCAGTCGCTCTCCTTCTGGCAGGAACAGTTACCTGTATATTCTTTCAAGTGATATTTAGATACGTCTTCGATTCTCCCTTGACATGGTCCGAAGAACTGTCGAGAATCTTCTTTGTTTGGATGTGCTTGATTGGAAGCGGTATCGCTTCGAGAAACATAGAACATATGTCGATCGATGTGTTTGTCAAGAAATTCCCAGTACAATGGCAACGGGTTCTGGGCATATTCATTTCAGGAATACTAGTGATCTTCATGGTCATCGTCATCATCTATGGGCTCAAGCTGGTCGTTGTTACCAAAACCCAGATCAGCTCCGGAACTCGCATCCCTGTTTCGTTTCTGTATCTTTCCGTACCAGTCGGATTCGGTCTCATGTTGCTGTATACTCTTGAAGCAATGATGAACCTTCTCACTGAATCGTGAAAGGCTGATATGGCGTTCTTGATACTTGGCCTGTTCTTGGCCTTCTTACTGATAGTCAACACCCCTATCGGATTTGCCCTCGGAATATGTTCGCTGCTCCAGCTCATCCTCAAGGGCAGCTATTCCCTGATCGTAGCCCCACAGAAGATTTACAACGGCATAGACTCTTTTCCCCTGCTGGCCATTCCCTTTTTCCTACTCGCCGCCTCTCTGATGACCGAAGGGGGATTGACCCCCCGCATCATCGCGATTTTCAACGCCATGTTCGGATGGATAAGGGGGAGCCTGGCGATCACGAATATCGGGGTGAGCATGTTCTTTGCCGGCGTTTCGGGATCTGCCGTCGCCGATACCAGCTCTGTCGGCGCCGTGCTTATTCCAGCCATGAACGACGAGGGGTATGAACCGCCTTTCAGCGCTGCGGTAACCGCTTCATCATCGATTTGTGGGCCAATAATCCCACCGAGCATTCCACTAATAATCTATGGCGTCGTGGCAAGGGTATCCATTTTCGGCCTCTTCCTTGGAGGAGCTATTCCGGGCCTCATCCTGGGTCTGAGTCTCATCGCAATCGCATATGTTATATCGAGGATTCGAAAGTACCACAAGTATCACGAATTCTCTTTTTCAGAAGTTTTCGAGACCCTGAAAAATGGGATCTGGGCACTGATAATGCCGATTATTCTTGTTGGGGGAATAATCGGAGGTGTCTTTACCGTAACAGAACTGGCCGCAGTAACTGCCGTATATGCCTTTGTTGTGGGTTTCTTTGTCTACAGGGAAATAAGGCTTTCCCGTTTATTGGATATTTTTGTGAGAGTAAGCATAGACAGCGCGGTGATAATGATAATCGTCGGCCTGAGTAACATCTTCGCTTTTTCTCTCACAATTGAACACATTCCCGAAGCTTTTTCGGCATTTATCACTTCAATTACCAGTAATAGGATAGTATTGCTTGTCCTGATAAACATAATCGTTTTGATAGCCGGTATGTTTATCGATTCTACTCCCGCCACCATCATTTTGGTCCCGATACTGTTGCCCCTGGCACAAAGCCTGGGGATTTCTCCTCTTCACTTCGGTGTGATCCTTGTTTTCAATTTGATGATGGGGTTGCTGACACCTCCGGTCTGTTTGTGTTTGATGATTTCGGCAAAAATCGCAAGATGCGGCCTGTGGCCCGCGATGCGTGAAAGCATCCCCTTCTTCCTGGTCATGGTCGTGATCTTGTTCTTGCTCACGTTTTTTCCCCCACTGGCAGAATACCTGCCGTCTCTGGTATTTGGCTGACAGGGACCCGATCCACCCACGGCCAAACCCGGTTCAGGAGATCGGCTGGCCGAGGCAAAAGCCCTTACATTAAGACGACAGCTCAAACGGCTCGTCGTGAAATATCTTGACAGATTTTATAAGAGTCATGTATGTTTAGATACTTGCAGAAGAAGAAACGTCTTCGTCCATGCCTAGGTGCCAGAGATGAGAATCGAACCTTTTGACAGCAAGACTCGAGTCGAGATGATTGTTGAAAAATTCAAAGACCTCATCATCAGTGGGGAACTGCGTCCTGGTGACAAGCTTCCGGCCGAGGTGGACTTGGCACAGAAGCTGGGTACGAGCAGGACTCCGGTTCGAGAAGCTATCAAGATATTGGCGGCTCTGGGTGTGCTGGAAGTGAAAAGGGGTGACGGAACATACCTGTGCGATACTCTAAAGCCATCGGCCATAAATCCCCTGGTTTTTCATCTCATCTCCAGGCGAGGTACTCCACACGAATTATGGGAACTGAGGGTTTCTTTTGAGAAGCTCCAAATAAAGCTGGCGGCGGAAAAAAGGACAGAGAACGACTTGTCGACTATAAGGCAGATTCTGTCAGAGACGGAGAAATTGATTGCCGCCAAGAATCGTAATGTTGAGAGATTCGTCCAGGCCGACCTGCACTTCCATCTATCGATCCTGGCAGCTACCCATAACAACCTGGTCAAGAAGATAGGCGAGTTGATCCTGGATCTGTACAGGCCAACCATTGAAGACGTGCATAATGACGAGGAGAGGAGCAAACTCACTCATAAGCTCCATAAGCAGGTATATGAATGCATAGAAAAGAAAGACGTGTCGGGCGTGGATAGACTCGTCGATGAAATCCACTCCGATCAGATGCCCTTCTGGAAGTCGATTCACGGTACTTATTGAATCTATCCAAGAGGGATGTAAGACCAAGATCCTATCCATGCGACAGTTTCACCGGGTGTCGAAACGGGCCTCCTCCATCCTGCCGAGCCTCCTGGTAAGAAGAGGAGGCGTAATGGCCGTTGTGATAAAGACCATGACGATGATGGCGGCATAGAGGGTGGCGTCCAAGAGGGGAACGCCCCCGACCTTGAGTCCCGCTCCGAGGCCGGCAAAGATCAACCCCACCTCCCCCCGTGGAACCATGCCGAGAGCGACGGTCCACCGGTCTATGTTCTCCTCGGGTGACAGGACCCCGGCCGCGCAGGCCATCTTCCCTGCAACAGCGGCTGCTGAGAGCACGAGTCCCACAACCACGGCTCTCAGGGAGAAGAGGGCCGCTACGTCTACCTGCATGCCCATGTGGAGGAAAAAAATCGGCACAAAGAGGGTGGACAAAGGGATGAGCAGATGCTCCAGGCTTTCCTCCTGGTGGGCGAAAAAACGGGAGTGTTCCGGTTCCAGGATGAGTCCGGCGGAAAAAGCTCCGACGATGGGGGCAAGCCCGAACTCATGCGCAAGGAAGGCAAAGGCGAAACACAGGGTCAGCGACAGGGTGAGGAGCATCCCCCTGACCTGGAGCCCAGCGGCCCAACGGTAAAGCCCCTTGCTGAAAACAACTCCCAGGAGCGTCCCCACCACGAGGAATCCGAAGGCCTTCAGCACGATGGTCGCTATCTTCTGCCAGATTGCAGGTGCCCCGGCCGGGCCGGACGAACCCGAGGAACCGATCAGGGCCACCACCACGGCTAAGATGACCAGGCCAAGGACGTCGTCCACGACGGCTGCTCCCAGTATTGTTCGCCCCTCCGGCGTCTTGACCCTCCCGAGATCCTTAAGGACCCGGGCACTGATTCCCACACTCGTGGCGCAGAGGGTGGCCCCCAGGAACACGTCCACCCAGAGCGAAAAATCGGAGAAGAAGAACCTCACGGTGCCGAAACCGAGCAGAAATGGAGCGACGACACCCACCAGAGCCACGAGCAGAGCGCTCCTTCCCACCCGCATCAAATCCGGAACCGTGCTCTCCACCCCGACCTCGAACATCAGCAGAATAACCCCGAGTTCCGCCAGAGTGGCCAGACTGGGATCGTGCCGGATCTCTCCAAGAAAACCTATTCCAAGGAGAGACAGGTTTCCCAGGACCACGCCTGCCATAAGCTCCCCGAGGACGGCTGGAAGCCGAACAGCCCGCGCTCCCAGGCCGCCGATCTTGGCTGCCGTGAGAACCAGGGAGAGTTCAAAGAGAAGGACCACAAACGACTCGACCACGATTCTCCTCCCAGGAGTCTCGGTGGAGAGACTACCAGCCTCACAGAGCACGTGTCAATCACCCTTTCAGATCTAGGGGAGAACAACTGTAAAGTCAACCAATTACAACAACACTTGGTCGAAAGTCCAGCAAAGCCCGTTCCTTTTCGGTACTTCCCTTTGTCCCCCAGAGGCGCTACAATACCAGCCGGAAGACAAGGCACCTGCCGCCCGGGGAACCTCGAATCGAGGTCCTCTCTGGCAAGGGTCAGAGGCCTGTTGAATACCGAGGAAGACCTTGAACATGACGGGTGGATGATGAAGACTAGAGCGCGCCGCCAGGAGGTTTTGTCTCCATGGGCCTCCCGTATGAGCCTTGCCTGTTTTGTCTCCTTTCTCCTCTGCCTGGTCGGCCTGAACCCGGCTCTCGGGGAGAAAAAGAGGATCCTTCTCGGCTTCCGTCCTCCGAAGGACTCAGAAACCATAGCCGAGGGATGGGAGGTTCTCGCCTATCCGAGGACGGCGGAAAACGAGATCTCCCTCACCACCGAGGGCAAGAGATCGGTCCTTCATGTCAAGAGCCTTGGAAGCGCTTCCGCCCTGTTGAAGAGGGTGGATATGGATCTCAGGGAATTTCCCATCCTGGCTTGGCGGTGGAAGATCGACCGTGTCGTGGGAATGGCGATTGAGACCCAAAAAGACCGCAACGACAGCGCAGCCAGAATCAGGGTAATCTTCGGCAAGGCCGGTGAGAAACCCCGCCCCATTCCCCGGGAGATAGACGAGTTGCTCAAGTCCTTCGGCATTACCAGGACGGCCGGGGAACCGGCTGGGTTCAAAATCGACTATATCTGGGCTAACCGGGTCCCCAAGGACAAGGTCCTCGACTACCCGGGCTCCCGGAATCACAAGGTTATTGTGCTGGAAAGCGGTAAGGCCAGGGCCGGCAAATGGGTCTGGGAGAGGCGGAACCTGGTTGAAGACTACGAGCGGCTCTTCCAGTCGGCCCCTCCGGGTCTCTCAGGAATCGTCGTTCTTACCGATACGGACCAGACCAACGAAGGCGTAGAAGCATGGTATAGCAGCCTCGTCCTGATGAGGGAATAGCAAAACCCCATAGAGGAGAAATTCAGACAGAATGCCAGTCGCCGGCCTTAGTCGCTCCGTGCGATGGGGTTCTGCCATGCCCGTTTCAGAGTCCGGATCTCCGTCTCGATGACCGTCTCCCCCTTCAAGCCGACGACCCGGAATCGACCATCCCCGCGCACCTCGCCCACCTGGGCCCACTGGAGATCTCCCAGCATCCCTTCAAAGGCCGCCAGATCCTTCGGCCGCACGGTTACTACAAACCGGCTCTGGGATTCGGAGAAGAGAAGATAGTCGCTCCGGTCCACATCCTGGGAAGGGACTTTTCTCAGGTCCACGGTCATCCCAAAGCCACCCGAAAAGGCCGTCTCGGCAAGGGCGACGGCAAGCCCACCGTCTGAACAGTCATGACAGGACGCCACGAGACCGGCCTCCATAGCCCTGTGGAGCGCCCTGTACAGGGGGACCGCCATTTTCGGGTCGACCCTGGGGACCCTGGTGCCGACAAACCCGAGGCTGGCAAAATACTCCGATCCCCCCAACTCATTAAGGGTCAATCCCACCACGCAGACCAGGTCTCCCGGCCTCTTGCAGTCGACGGTTACGGCCCTGCGCACGTCGTCGATCTTCCCTATCACGGAGAAAAGGACCGTGGGGGGGATCGATATCTTGGTATCGCCCAGTATGGCGTCGTTTTTCATGCTGTCCTTCCCGGAGATGAGGGGGATGCCGTACGCGGTGGCATGATCGTAGAGCGCCTGGTTGGCCCTGACGAGTTGGGCCAGCTTGTGATGGCCGTCGGGGGTCTTTTCGGATTGAACAGGATCGCACCAGCAGAAATTGTCCAGACCCGCGATCCGGTCCGGTCGTCCCCCCACGGAGACGGCGTTCCTGACCGCCTCGTCGACGGCGCATGCGGTCATCCAATAGGTGTCGATGTCGCTGTATTTGGGACAGATGCCGTGGGCGACCACCACCCCTTCCATCGATTCCAGGATGGGACGGAGAACGGCCGCATCGTTGGGCCCGTCGTTGTCCAGGCCTCCAAGGGGCTTGACCACACTGCCCCCCTGAACCTCGTGATCGTACTGCCGGATGACGGTCTCCTTGCTGCAGACGTTCCATCGACCGAGGATCCCGATGAGCGGCCGGGTCAGGTCCTCCGGCTCGGCAAAGGAGGGTTCATCAAGGGCGGCAGCCCGCCATCGTGCCTCAAGGTGCATTCTCGGAAGCCCCTCATGGAGGAACTCCATGGTAAGGAAAGCCACGGTCTCACCCCTGTACAATACATGAAACCTGCCCGTATCGACGAACCTGCCGATGACGGTCGACTCCACATCCATCCGGCCGGAAAGCTCCAGGAACTCATCTATCCTGGCAGGCGAGACAGCAAGGGTCATTCTCTCCTGAGCCTCAGAGAGCAGTATCTCCCAGGGGTCGAGACCCGGGTATTTCAGAGGGGCCTTGTCCAGATAGAGCTCACACCCAACCGGCCTGGCCGTCTCTCCCACGGAGCTCGACAGCCCCCCGGCTCCGTTATCCGTGATGGCCTTGTACAGGCCCCGGTCCCTCGCAACCAGAAGGAAATCCGTCATCTTCTTCTGTGTGATGGGATCTCCGATCTGGACCGCTGCAGTAGGCGACTCTTCATGGAGCTCCTCAGAGGAAAAGGTGGCTCCATGGATACCGTCTTTTCCGATCCGCCCTCCCACCATGACGATCAGATCCCCTGGATCCACCCGTTTTCTGTGGCTCTCCTCCCCCCGGATCTTCCGGGGCATAATCCCCCCGGTACCGCAGAAGACCAGGGGCTTTCCGGCGAACCGATCGTCAAAGACGATGCTCCCGTTCACCGTTGGAATGCCGCTCTTGTTCCCCCCGTGCTCCACTCCCTCGCGGACCCCTTCGAAAACCCTGCGGGGATGGAAAAGCCTCGGGGGAAGGGGACCTTCATATGTGGGAGGAGCGAAACAGAACACGTCGGTATTGAAGATGAGTCTCGCTCCCTTTCCGGTACCAAAAGGGTCACGGTTCACCCCGACGATACCGGTAAGAGCACCCCCGTAAGGATCCAGGGCCGACGGGGTGTTGTGGGTCTCCACCTTGAAGACGAGGCTGTGGTCCCCGTCGAATTCCACCACCCCGGCATTGTCGTGGAAGACCGAAAGACACCAGTCCCTTTCCCCGAGTTCCTCTCTGACCCGTTCTGTAGCCCCCCGGACAAAAGTGTTGAAC
>JAFDHF010000068.1 GCA_019308905.1 Deltaproteobacteria bacterium | reverse complement strand
CCTTTCAAGACCGAGAAGATCGCCGTAGAACCGCTGGGCGCTCTCCTCGGATCGAGAGACCAGTGCGACGTGTTGGAGCTTCATGATTTTCCCTCCGTGATTCACTACAAAGCCAGGAGCAGGAATGTCCTTATTTTACCCCTTCAACCCCAAAAAGGAAACTCCTGCGCCACCCGGATCACCCGGCTTCCGGCGGAGATGAACCGCCACGGCTTGGCCTTGCCGAGAGCCTGTAGTGGATCTCTCCTCCCAAATGCCGCTTCCCGGGGAAGCGGGAAGGCCGCTGAGGAATAGGGCTGCGGAGCAACATGGTATCCCCCTTGGGACAGATTGTCGAGTTTTTTGTTATAGATTTGGTCGAGGAAGACGGGGGGCAGGAGGGCGGTCCTTGGGTTGATGGTTGGGTCTCTTTCATGGATGATCTGGAATGGGGTTTTGTTGGATTTATAGCTATTGGGTCGGGCGACGTTGAACCAGAGGTTGTAGGCGGCTGCCTTTTGGAGGAAGTCGGTTCGGTCCAGGAAGGTCTCAACCTCGTAGAATTCGTCTTCGATGAGGCGGTGGGCGGTCTCGACGTCTGCCTGGTAGGTGTGAGCTTTGGGAGGGATGGTATGGTGTTGGAGTCCTGGGATCGACTCGACAGTCAGGGTGAAGGCACTTGGGCTCTTGGCGTTCCAGGAGCCGATGAATTCAGATCCGTTATCGGTTTGGATGCGGCAGTCTGTGAGATCGGCGTTGCACAGTAGGCCGCTTACCACATCCCTTGCCGTGTATTGGATCTTGGGGAGGTTGAGCCTTCGGATCTGGGGCCAGAGCTCAGGGATGTCATCGAGGTCTTTGGTATCGACATCGATCTGTTCAAACAGCCTCCAGAGGGCTTTGACGGCTCTGAGGTCGTTTTTGGTTTTGTGTTTTTTTCTTTTGCGTCTGACAAGGCCCTCTTGGTGCCAGATCTTTCGGATGGCCTTGTCTGAGATGGTCAGCTCAAAGTTCTTCTTGATCCTGGGGGCTCCCCAGGAGGGGAGTCGCTTTTTGAGTTCGATGGCCGTGGCCCGCTGCTGGGGGCTGATAGGGCTTGGGGGATGATGAGGGGCACGGCTTCGATCGAAAAGACCTGCCATAGCGGGGATGATGAGGGGCACGGCTTCGATCGAAAAGACCTGCCATAGCCTCGCTCTGATAGCGTCTAAGCCATTTGCGGACGGTTCTGCGGTTGACCTTGAAAGCCCTGGCCGTGGCAGGGGCCATGATGGCCCTTGTGGCATGGTTGTTATGGACGAGAGCAGTTGCGTGGTGGATGTGGGGAGGTATTTTCTGGAATCCCTACAGGATGAATCGTGTGGCAAGCGTGTCCCCTGCCGCCTTGGAATCGAACGCATGCTGGAGATCGTCGGGAAGATCACGGCAGGGCGCGGCACGGAGACGCAACTGGCCCTGCTCGAAGAGCTCGGCGAGACGGTCGGCCTGGCTTCCCTGTGTGCTTTGGGCAAGACCGCTCCTAACCCCGTGCTGACCACCATGCGCTATTTCCGGGAGGAATACAAAGCCCGTATCAGCGAGAAGCGCTGCCCTGCCGGTGTGTGTAGGGGCTTGATCCGCTACACCATAGACCCTGGGAAATGCACCGGGTGCGGGGCCTGCCTGAGGGCCTGCCCGAAGGGGTTGAGGCAGGCCCTGATGCCGCCCTCTTCCCCATGGTGGATACAGAGACGGAGATCGGCCGCCAGCATAAACTGAGGATGAGACTGTCCATATTTACCGGGGCACTGGGTTCTACCGAGGTGGCCCGGCGCAACTGGGAGCATTTTGCCGTGGGTGCAGCCATTTCCGGGGTCTCCATCGTCTGCGGGGAAAACGTGTGCGGCATGAATCCGAAGGCCGAACTGGACAGACACAACAGGGTAAAGGAATCTCCGGACATGCGGCGCCGGGTGGAGGAGTATCGCCGCTGGCACGAAGGCTACGGCGCGGCGACATCTACGTGCAGATGAACGTGGAGGATACCCGTTTTGGAGTGGCCGAGTATGTCATCGAGAAACTCGGCGTGGAGACCATCGAGCTGAAGTGGGGTCAGAGAGCCAAGTGTATCGGCGGCGAGGTGAAGGTGAACACCCTGGAACGGGCCCTGGAACTCCAGAGGCGGGGTTACCTGGTCACTCCGGATCCGTCCCTTCCGGCCAGGGTCTCGGGCATCCCCTACGTGATGGATGCTTACCGGAAGGAAGCAGAGAGTATCATCAATGGATAGGGGTGGAGAATCTCTTCCTGAGAAACCTTCCCGTGTGGGACGAGGGGTGTGCCATTATGTCTGAAAGGCTTCCCTGAGCCACGACGGTTCCGCCTCGGTCCCCCCCCTCCGGCCCGAGATCGATGATATAGTCGGCATGGTAGATGAAGTCCAGGTTGTGTTCGATGACGACCACCGAGTTTCCCCGGTCCAGCAGCCTGGAAATACTCTTCAGAAGGGCCTCGATATCTGCCAGGTGGAGGCCCGTGGTGGGTTCGTCAAAGATGAACATCCTGTCCGACCCGGATGAGTGGGCGATGTGGAGGGCGAGCTTCAGGCGCTGGGCCTCTCCTCCGCTCAGCGTGCTTGTAGACTGCCCCAGGCTGAGATAACCGAGGCCGACCTCCATGAGGATCTCGAGCTTGCGGGTTATCTTCGGATCGTCCCCGAAAAACTCGAGAGCCTCCTCCACGGTCATATTGAGGACATCGAGGATGCTCTTTCCCCTGTATTGAATCTGCAGAACTTCAGGATTGAAACGCTTGCCCCCGCACCTGTCGCAGGTGACGATCACGTCTTCGAGAAACTGCATCTCCAGGACCTGGACTCCTGCCCCCTGGCATGCCTCACATCGCCCTCCCGGGACGTTGAAAGAGAAATGCCTCGGCTTCAGTCCGTTTCTCTTGGCCTGCCTGGTGGATGCGAAAATCCGGCGGATTTCGTCGAAGAGCTTCATGTAGGTCGCCGGGTTGGAGCGGATGCTTCTCCCGATCGGTGATTGATCTACCATGATAATCTCCGAGATCTGGTCGGCCCTCTCGATGGAGTCGAATCTGCCCCGTTCGTAACGAGGATCCGGTGTCTCGTGGAGACCGGCGTAAAGTACATTCTGCACGAGGGTCGTCTTTCCCGCCCCGGAGACCCCTGTGATGCAGACCATCACTCCCAGCGGGATGGAGACGTCGATGTGTTTCAGATTGTTCTCCCATGCATCGTGGATTGTGATCCATCCTCTCGGCTTCCGTTCCGGGGGTCTCTCCTTGAGGTCTTTTGTCCGGTTCAGGTACCTCGCCGTCACGGAGTCCTTGCACTCGAGAAGATCGGTGAGACTTCCCTGAAAGACAACCGAGCCGCCCTTGCGCCCCGGGCCTGGTCCGAGGTCGATGATTTCATCGGCCTCCGCAATGATGTCGGGATCGTGTTCCACCACGACGACGGTGTTGCCGCCGTCCCTCATCTTTTTCAGGGCTCCAAGAAGCCTCCAGCTATCCCTCGGATGGAGGCCTATGCTGGGTTCGTCGAGAACGTAGAGTGTTTCCGTCAGGGCGCTTCCAAGAGACCTCGCCAGGGTGATCCTTTGGAACTCCCCGCTGCTCAGCGTCCGGGTTTGCCGGTTCAGGGCAAGATAGCCAAGCCCGACTTCCACCATGAAGCCGAGGCGGTTCCTGATTTCTCTGAGGAGACGGTGGCCGATGGCCTCCCGGAACTGATCCAGGCGGAGATTCTCGAAGAAACCGGCCAGATCCTCGATGGTCATTCGGGTGAGTTCCGTTATGTTCTTGCCGCCGACATATACGTTGCGGGCCTCCTCTTTCAGCCTGGTTCCCCCGCAAGCCTCACAGTCCGTATATGAACGGTACTTGCTGAGATAGACCCGCACGTGGACCTTGTATCGCCTGCTCTCCATCCAGTCGAAAAATCCCTTTATGCCGAACCATTCTCCCCGGCCGTTGACCACGATCTCGCGCTGCTCCTCGGTCAGGGATTCGAAAGGTACGTCGACCGGAATCGAGTATTTGGCACATGCCTCCCATAGGTAGTCGTATCCCTCGTGGTAGGCCGGGCTGTTCCAGGCCACGATGGGCTCCTCTCTCAGGGCCCTTTTCTTGTTCGGGATCACCTTGTCCAGGTCGATACCGATCACCCGGCCGAACCCCTGGCACACGGGACAGGCTCCCAGAGGGCTGTTGAAAGAGAAGAGAAGAGGGTGGGGCTCGACGAATTCCCGCTGGCAATTGTCACACACGAATCTCTGGACGAAGCGCCTCCTCTCTCCCTCGGTGGTCTGAACGATACAGGTTTTGTCTCCCTGGGCAAAACAGGTCTGGATCCCTTCGGCCAGACGGCCCTCCACGCCGGGCTCCACGACAAGGCGATCGATGACCAGCTCGACCCGGTCTCGCCCGTCAAAGAAGGCCAGGGGCCTCTCCGTCATGTCTACCATCTCTCCGTCGAGAAGGATGCGGTAGAAGCCGTTCTTGATGAGATCCTGCACCCGGTAGGACCTCTCGTTTTCTCTGCCCAGGTCGTAGGGGGCGAGCAGGTAGACCCTCTTCTCTTCCATCCTCTCCATGATCCACCGGACGGTTCCCTGCACGGTGTCCCCTGTAACCTTTGTCCCGCATTCGGGGCAGATGGTCTCCCCGATCTTGGCAAAGAGGAGCCTGAGATAGTCATAGACCTCAGAGGCCGTTCCCACGGTGGATCGGGCATTCTTGACGGTATTTTTCTGCTCGATGGCGACGGCAGGGGGGATCCCGGTGATCTTATCCACCTCGGGCCTGTTCATTCTCTCGAGGAACTGGCGGGCATAGGTGGAGAGGGATTCCACATACCGGCGCTGGCCTTCCGCAAAAAGGGTGTCGAAGGCGAGTGTGGATTTTCCCGATCCCGAGACTCCCGTCACCACCGTGATCCTGCCCCGTGGAATCCTGCAGTTCAGGTTCTTGAGGTTGTGGGACCGCGCCCCTATGATCTCGATATAGCCGGACATCTCTCGCCTTTCGGAGTTTAATGAGATATTATAACACCTTGGAGCGTATCAAGAAACTTCAGGGGGCCGGGGTTTTCTCGGCTCGAGGGGTTCTCTCGTTCCTGGGCCTGATCAGTGACAGGCAGGATACGCCTCCAGATTGAAAGGGGGAAGAGGCTTGATCCGCATAGACGGCTCTCAGAGATCGGGCAGCGGCACTATTCTCAGGTACGCCGTGGCCCTCGCCTCTCTTGCGGGGGAGGAGCTTGAAATCACCAACATCCGGGCCCGGCGGAAGAAGCCGGGGCTCAGACCGCAACACGTGAGATCGGTGCTGGCCTGCTGCGAACTGACAGGGGGCAGGGTGGAAGGTGCGGTAGTAGATTCTGACAGGATCCTCTATCGACCCGGAAAAGGTTGTGAGAGAACCTCCTATACCTGGGAGATCGGTACAGCCGGGTCCACGACCATGCTCGCCTTCACCGTGCTTCCCCTGGCGATCTTTTCCGGCAAACCGCGGTGCTTCAGAATCTCCGGAGGCCTTTTTCAGGATTTCGCTCCAGGAGCTTACCACATGGAAAGGGTCCTCTTGCCGTTGCTGGCCAGAATGGGGGGAAAGGCCTCACTCAGGATAGTGCGGTACGGCTATGTGCCCAAGGGGGGAGGACTGATTCAGCTGGAGAGCCGGCCCGTGGCGGGCAGGCTTGCCCCCCTTTCCCTGGAAGGGCAGGGCCGGGTTGTCGAAGTATCGGGCATATCCCTGGCTTCCCATCTCCGCACACAGCGGGTCGCCGAGAGGATGGCCGAACGATGCACGGAGATCCTGTCACAAGAGGGTCTTAGGCCCCGGTTTGAGATTGTCCAGGACACATCCGCTCCCCAACGGGGGGCCGCCCTGTTCGTGGCCGCCCGGACAGACACGGGCTGTCTCCTAGGTGCGGACCAGGCGGGCCGCCCTGGCCGACGATCCGAAGCGATCGGGACCTTTGTGGCGAGGAACCTTCTGGAAGATCTGGGGTCAGGGGCTACTGTGGACCGTCACCTGGCGGATCAGCTGATCCTGTTTGCCGGTCTTGCCCAAGGAAGGACGACCTATCTGATCCCTCGGCTGACCGATCACGTGGAGACGAATCTCTGGCTCATCGAGACGATTCTCGGGGCCAGGACATCCTGCCGTGGGAATCGAGTCGAGATCGAGGGCATAGGGTTTGAAAGACACGCGGCCGACCCGAATTGAGAGGAGACATCTGAAAGTCCGGGGGATCTATGCAACCGCCCTGACGCGGCTCGTGCTCGACATGGGCTACGGCATCGCCGAACCTTCCCGGGAGATCTGCCGTCGGTTTGGAATCGGGGAGAACGAGATTCCCCCGGACCTTGCCATCGAAGATCGAGAAGACATGCAGGGGGTCAGGATCCTGGGGTCCAGAGAGGCCGGGGAGGAGCTGATCCGCCGTCTTTGGGAAGTGCTTCTCGACATGGTGGTGCGGAGGGGATCGACTTGTGGGGATAGCGGCGGGTCCGGGCGGGGAAGTGCCGCCTGGGAGATTGAATTCCCAGGGGCGAGCAAGGCCGCACTGGACGGCCTGAGGGATCGAGTGCTTCCCACCATGATGCACCACCACAGGCTGAGAATCATCGCCTCTGATTATCTCGATCTCTTCGAGGGGGAGATCGCAAGGAAACCTCAGAAGAAGAGGAAGTTGGAGCGTGAATTCCTGGAGCGGTTTCTCTACGGCCCCATGAGGAAGCAGGGCCTGGTCTGTTTGGAGCATGTAAAGCCGGAAGGTGAAGTCCTGAGACTCGGCCAGGGAGAGGTCCTCTCTCTCGAAGGGAGCCGGATTCTCGTGCGAAGGAGGTTCCACCGCGGCCGTTACGACGGCCTCGACATGCCCATCGAGCCCGGCGACTACGGCCTCACCGAGACGGAGGAAGGGAATTGGTCTGTCCGGCACCGCTACTTCGGAAGGGGGGGGAGACCAAAGGGTGAGTACCTGAATGTCAACACGCCCGTTGAGTTCTATCCGGATCGGATCCGCTATGTGGATCTCCACGTGGACGTGGTAAAGAGGGGACAAGGGGAGCCGAGAATCATAGACCGCGAGGACCTGGCAGCGATCACCAGGAAAAGACTCATCAGTTCCAGGCTCGAGGGGAAGGCACTCGAGGTCTCCCGCCGGTTGCTGGAAGAGCTGGGCTTCTCAACACAGGAGAGGGCAGAGGGCCGGGAGGGTTCCGGTTGATTGGGTTGGGTGGTTTGTCCCATGTGCTGTCGAAACCGGACAGGCCCGGCATGCCGGGAGATGCGTCTCGCAGGGGTTACAGGCCGATGAAGAGCCCTTTCTCAAAATTCCTTTTTCTCCTTGTGGTACTTCTCCTTTCCCCTGTTGCCGGGTGCGGGCACGGGGGACCTGAGATCCTGAAGCGGACCCAGTTTCTCATGGGTACCCTGGTGGAGATAACCGTGATCGCCCGGAATGACCAGGCATCCGCCGACGCGCTGAGTGGGGCCTTCGAGGTGATGCGGAGGATAGAGAGGCTCATGAGTCGAAGGATAGAAGGGAGCGATGTCTGGAGGGTCAACCGGGCGGCAGGGAGAAAAGCAGTGAAGATCAGCGGCGACGTACTTTGTGTGATGGAGAAGGCCCTCCAGGTCTCGGACCTTTCGGGTGGAGCTTTTGACCCTACGGTGGGGAGCCTGGTGAGCCTCTGGGATCGTTGCTGGAAGGGGGATCGAGTCCCGTCCAGGGGTGAGGTGGCATCAGCACTCGCGCGTGTGGGATACCGTGACCTTCAAATCGACGAGGACAAGGGGGCCCTCTTTCTGAGAAGAGAGGGGATGGAGCTGGCCCTGGGTGGGATCGCCAAGGGGTATGCGGTCGACCGGGCTTTCCGGTTTCTCAAAGACCTGGGATTCAAGGCTCTGATCGTGGATGCAGGAGGCGATCTAAGGACGGGGGGAACCAAGTTCGGCGCTCCCTGGGTCGTGGGGATTCAAGATCCGAGAGACGAATCGAGACTCATGGCGACCGTCGAGGTGAAAGAGGCGGCCGTGGCCACCTCAGGAGACTATGAGCGTTATTTCATCAAGGATGGAGTCAGGTACCACCACATCCTCGACCCCGTGACAGGCTTTCCGGCCAGGAGGTCGAGGAGTGTCACGGTCTTCAGCGACCGGCTCGTCTGGGCCGACGCCCTTGCTACGGCTGTTTTCGTCCTGGGGCCGGAGAGGGGGATGGCCTTGGTGGAGAGTCTGCCCGGGACCGAGGCTCTGATTGTGGATGGGGAGGGAAGGGTCTCGATCTCATCGGGAATGGGAGGGCGGATACGTTTCCAGTAGGAGATCCAGGCCCTTCAGCCGGGGTTTCCTGAGTCTTCGGCCGGGAATTCTTGGAAGTACACGAACACGCCCCACGAACACGACTCACGCCTCACGAATCACGCCCCACGAACACGAATCACGACTCACGAACACGCCCTTTCCCCTCCCCGCTCACCCTTGATGAGTACCCTACCGCTTCCGCAGTGTCGCTCGGAGGCAGGGGTGTACTCCAAAAGTCAGGAAACTCCGCCCTTTAGAGGTTGACACGAAAATGGGAGTATGTTAAAAATTTCGGCAATTTCTAAATCAGCAGGCTCGGGATCTCGGAATTTTTCCGGTGCGATAAGGGGTCGGCCTTGGACAAGAACGATTCAAAGGGGCGGAACGAGGTGTTGTGGAAAGCCTTCTCATCTGTGAGGATGACGGTCTTTCTCCTTATTCTGCTCGCGGGAACATCGGTGCTGGGGACTGTCATCCTCCAGAAGGGCACGCCCCATCAGTACCTCGTGGAATACGGCCCGGGGCTGGCACGGATCCTCGATTTCTTCGGTCTTTTCGACATGTATCACTCCTGGTGGTTCCTGGCCATTCTCGGCCTCCTGGTTGTTAACCTGCTGTTCTGTTCTCTCAAGAGACTGCCCTCGGTATGGCGGCAGGTATTTCATCCCAGGATCGAGCTGGCCCCTTCCAGGATCGAGGCCCAGCCATTCACGGCGGCTTTTCGGGCCCCTGAGGGAGAAGAGGGGCTGGCCGAGAAGATCGGGAAGGAGATTCATCGGTTTTTCCGGAATCCCAAACGGATCGAGGGGCGTGAGGGGCTGATTCTCTACTTTGAGAAGGGGAGGTACGGGCGACTCGGTGTCTACGTCGCCCATCTAAGCGTGATCATCATTCTGGCAGGTGGAATGATCGGATCGGTCTTCGGTTTCAGCGGGGTTCTGAAGATCCTGGAAGGGGAGACAAAGGAGAGCATTCTTCTGCGCAGGAAAGGCGGATTCGTCGACTACCCCCTGGGATACCAGGTGAGGTGTGAGGATTTCGAGATCTCCTATTACGATATTCCGGGTCCCCGGAAGTTCGTGAGCGAGTATACCAGTGTCCTTTCCATCCTCGAGAATGGCAGGGAGGTCCGCCGCGTCAAGGTCCGTGTCAACCACCCGATGGCCTATAAGGGCCTCAAGTTCTATCAGTCTTCCTACGGCAGCGAGACCGAGGCCGTCCTCCGGATCCGCAGGAGGGAAGCGGACGGCTCCCATGAGATCCGGATTCACGAAGGGCAACGGGTGAGTCTTCCCGGCAATGACCTCTCTTTCCAGCTCCTGGGATACTTCCCGCAGGTCCACAACTTCGGACCAGGTATCCAACTGGCCCTGTTTCCCAGGGGTGGAACTCCCAGGCGTATCTGGCTTTTCAAGAAGATCCCCGATTATGATGAGAAAAGGGGGGGTGATTTCGTCTTCACCCTCGATGACGTTCTCATGAAGCAGTACACGGTGCTCCAGGTAAACAGGCAGCCCGGTGTCTGGGTTGTGTGGGTCGGGTCTGGCTTGCTGATTGTCGGCACTATCATGGCCTTTTTCATCCCGCACCGGAGGCTCTGGATTCTTATCTCAGGGGAGAAGGGGGCGGGCAGGAGGGTTCTGCTCGGGGGGACCAGCCATCGAAACAGGGTGGGTTTTGAGAGGGAGTTTTCAGACCTCCTTCAGCGTCTCGAAGGGATAGGGTTGAAGCCGATCCGAAGCGCCTCACCATGAGGAGAGGGGTAGTTCACGGAATCCATGAGCAGAGTCGTTCGAGCCGTCGTGATTACAGGCTACGGTATCAACTGTGAGAGGGAGATGGCCCATGCCTGCAGATTGGCCGGTGCCGACGTTGTCGACATCGTCCACATGAGTGAGCTCATTCACGGCGGCAGAAGCCTGGACGACTACCACTTTCTCAATCTGCCGGGTGGATTCCTCGACGGAGACGACCTCGGAGCCGCCAAGGCCGCGGCGAACCGTCTCCGCTACACCCGGGTCAAGACTACCGGTGAGAGGCTCTACGATCAGATCCTCCGGTTCATAGGCGAGGGGAAACTCGTCCTCGGAGTCTGCAACGGGTGTCAGCTCATGGTAAAGTCGGGCATGTTGCCGGGGTTCGACGGGGATTATGAAACCCAGCGTCTGACGATCACTTTCAACGATTCGGGACGATTCGAAGATCGGTGGGTCTATCTCATGATCAACCAGGAGAGCCCTTGTGTTTTCACACGTGGCCTGGAAAAGGTCTATCTGCCCGTGAGACACGGGGAGGGAAAGTTCATCGCAGGGGACGCCGGTACTCTCGAGCGGTTGAAAGAAAAGGGGCTTGTCGTCGCTCAGTATACGGATCGTGATTTCCAGGGACCCACCATGGACTATCCCGAGAATCCCAATGGATCGGTGGAGGGAGTGGCTGGAATCTGCGATGAGACCGGGAGGCTCATGGGGATGATGCCCCATCCCGAGGCTTACACCCATTTTACCAATCATCCCCGGTGGACCCGTGAGAGTCTTCCCGAGGAGGGAGCCGGAGTAGAGTTCTTCAGAAACGCCGTAGAGTACATCAGAAAGAACCTTTGATGTGCAGGGAAAATCCAGATCGTCCATGAGAGGAGGTAGATATGAACAAGGCGGAACTTACCCTCCAATTGGCGGAGAGGATTCCAAACCTCACCCAGAAAGTGGCAAAGGTGATTGTTGATACCGTCTTCGACGGGATGAGGGATTCCCTTATCCGCGGAGAGAGGATCGAGATCAGGGGATTCGGGAGCTTCGTCATCCGCGATTATGGGGGCTACAAGGGGAGGAATCCAAAAACCGGACAGATCGTGGATGTGCCGCCCAAGAAGCTTCCCTTTTTCAAGGTCGGGAAGGAACTCAAGGAGAGAGTCAACTCCGGCGCATGAGAGATAACACGCCCCTGTTCCTTGCAGGGAGAAAATTCCAGGAGAAAATCGCGGACTTGGCAGGCCTCAGTCCGGGGCGGTCCGGCTGGGGCTCTCCGCAAGTTCCAGAGATGGCTCAGAAGCAGTTCCAGTATCTGCTCTGGATCTTCTGAATCGATTCGATCTGTTTCTCTATCGCCTTGTAGTCTTTCTTCTCTTGTTCCTGGCATTTCGGCTGATCCACCCAGCTCGCATCGTCTCTCATCTCGAACAAGACGGCCTTGACAGACTCACGCAAAGCGGTAAGGTCGTACCCCCCTTCAAGGGTCAGAACGACTCTGCCGGAGCAGGTTGATCTGGCCAGATCCTTGACGATATTCATCAGGCGAGCAAAGCCCATCTCCGTTACACTCATTCCCCCGAGGGGATCTCTGTGGTGGATGTCGAAGCCTGCGGAGACCAAGATCATTTGGGGTCGATAGGCAAGGGTGATGGGCCTGAGGAGGTGGGTGTAAATATTGGCGTATTCGGAATCGCCGCATCCGGTGCCCAGAGGGACGTTGACGGTATAGCCCTCCCCCTTTCCCCGCCCGGTGTCGCGGGCTGCACCTGTCCCGGGGTAGTACGGGTACTGGTGGGTTGAAAAGTAGAGAACCCCCTGCTCATCATAAAAGGTGTTTTGCGTGCCGTTGCCGTGGTGGAGGTCCCAGTCGACGATGAGAATCCGGTCGAAGCCGTGGCTTTCCTGAAGGTGCCTCGCAGCGATGGCAATGTTGTTGAACAGGCAGAACCCCATGGCTCTCGCTCTTTCCGCATGGTGCCCCGGGGGCCTCACCAGGGCGAAGGCACTTCCTACATGCCCGCTCACAACCGCATCTGCAGCCTCCAGAAGCCCTCCTGCTGCCCAGATCGCAGCCTCGTAAGAAGCCGCACAGGTGGAGGTGTCGGGGTCGAGCTGGACATGGGATTTTCCAGCGGTCTGTTCCACCAGGTCCACATAGGAGGGATCATGGACGGTTTCGATCTCCCCCCTGGAGGCGGCCCTTGCCGGAATCTCCTCAAAAAGCCCCTTCACCTCCCCCTCTTCCAGGGCCTGGTATATGACTCGGAGGCGCTCCGGGGATTCTGGATGATAGCCCATGTCATGGAGAAGGTACCGTTCATTCCTGACGATTCCAACCTTGCTCACGGTTCCTCTCCTCCTTCGACCCTCTCGACAGACCCCCGAGCCCGATCGAATGTCAAGGGGTCTGAGGTCGTCTCTGGGAAGAGAGGCTATCCTTTTTGGGATCAGGGGTCAAGCCTTTTTGTGGAGTTTCCTGACTTTTGGAGAACACCCTTGCCTCCGAGCGACATTGCGGAAGCGGTGGGGTACCCATCAATCCCCACCCGCGAACCTTGATAGGGTCACCGCGTGAGCTCAGGAGCGAGGGGACAAGGGTGTTCTCCTGCCAAGACAGAAAAAGATCGTGAAGTCATATACTTGCAAGAATCCTCGGCCGAAAACTCAGGCAACTCCACAGCCTTTTTTGTTTGAGCTTTCCTCACGTGAGGAAAGCTCGAGGTTTGACCGCGAACCGCGAATCCTATATAAATATCCCTGGAGGGATCGCAAAGAAGATACGGATAGGAGGGAGACAAGGAGGGATCTCTTCCGGTATCTCCCGGTCGGGGAGTAGAACCTTCGGATTCTTTTGGGGCTCCGGCGGGTTCAGGTGAAGTCGGCGGAAGTGGGGCAGAAAATGGATGGAGAGGCGGGGGAAGTGAAGGAGGAGAAGCTCGATACACTCTCGGAGCGGTACAAGACCCTCAGGCTTACCTATTTCCCCCACTGGAGGGTGAGTCCCTGGGAGAAAAGGGAGAAGGAGGCCGTGGTCGGTGCTTTCCTGGAGGATTTGGAGGCGTACCTCCTGGAGAACAGATGGTCGGTACAAGAACGCGGCCCGGAGAGCAGGACCTACCGATTCGAGGAAGATCCGAGGACCTTTCTGAAAATTCGTAACTATATTGACTACTTCGGAGTTCACACGGTCTATCTCATCGAGATCAGGCTCGTCAGAGAAAGGCCCGGCCTCTGGGACAAGGTCCTGGCAGAGGGTGAGCTCGTTTTCGACTACCTGAAGAGAATGTCGTAAGGGGAGGCGAGACGTCTTTTCCCGGGGGTCCGAGTCTGCAGCAGGCTCCCAAAGAGATAGGCAAATGTAGGATCAACCGAGTTGCAGGGATCATTCATCGAAAAGCGGGGCAAGCCCGGCTCTTTTCGACTCACGGGTGACCGAATGGAGGCGATTTTCCTGGGGACCGGCAGCGCCTGGGGCCTGCCGGAGCATGGCTGTCGATGCCAGATATGCGAGAAGATGAGGCTGCTGGGAGAAGAGAGGTTGCGCACCTCCATTCTTGTGAGGGGAAAAGAGAGTATTCTCGTCGATTGCGGCCCGGACATGAGGATCCAGCTGATACGAAACCGGGTCGATCATATCGATGCCCTCCTGATAACGCATGGCCACAGCGATCATTATATCGGTCTGGATGAGCTCGAGGCCTTGCGGCGCAACAGGAGGCAGGAGAGGTGGAGTCCCGTTCCCGCCTTTGCCACCGAGAAGACCTGGGAGATCGTGGGACGGCGGTTCGATTATCTGCTGGGCAAGCTCCTGGAGAAAAGGTCCGTCCGGGCGGGAAGACCACTGGATAGCCTCAGAACCCGGGTCACTCCCTTCAGGACCGTGCACAGCGATTCGGCCGGAGGGAGCGTCGGATATGTCTTTGAAGAGGAAACGGGCAACGGGCCGAAGAGACTCGTCTATACATCGGATTTTGTCGATGTTCCGGGAGAGGACTCCATCCTTGAAAACCCGGATATCCTGATCCTCTCGTGCAATTCCTTCAATGAGCCGGCCTCCAACCAGCCCGGACACATGAGCTTTCAAAGGGCCATCGAGTACATCCGGAAGTGGAGCCCTAAATCGGCTGTCTTTCTGGTCCACATCTCGGATGTAGACGTCCTCCCCGGAGACGAGTGGGGGGGCTTCAAGAAAGTCAGACCCCTGGATCCCATGAAGAGCCCTGTTACCGGGCTGCCGTACAAGGTGCCCACGTGCCACCGGGAATGGCAGGAAAGGGTCGACCGGGTAATAGCGGATTTGGATATCTCCTGCAAGGTGACCGTGGCCCATGACGGGCTCAGGGCCTTGCTCTGGTGAGGTTGAATTCTCCGGATCGGTGGAGTTCTTGAACGGTTAGGGGCCATGATGAGAATCCCTGAAGCGATTTTTCGGGAGATGATAAACCATGCGGGGAGGGAGCTGCCTCTAGAGTGCTGCGGGCTCCTTGCAGGCCGGGAGGGCGTGGTTACGAGAGTCTACCCCCTCGAGAATCAGGAGAAGAGCCCGGTCTCCTACCTCGCCGCTCCGGAACAGGAGTTTCATGCCCTGACGGAGATAGAGGGTCTGGGTCTGGACCTTTTGGCCGTCTACCATTCCCATCCCGAAACGGAGAGCTACCCCTCACAACTGGACATTGAAAAGGCGTATTTCACTGAGGCTCTCTATTTTATCATCTCCCTGAAAGACCCGGTCCCCCGGGCTAGGGCTTTTCGTATCTCCCGCGGAGGGGCCGTTGCCGAGGTGAGATTCGAGATCTTTTGAGAGGCTGTCCCACCCTCCATCTTCCAGGGTCGGAGATGGGGTGGGCCCCTTTTCGAGGAGGCCGAAGCCATGGAAGAGGAGCAGATCCATGCCAGACTCGCCGAACGGACCAGGCAGGAACCCTTTGCGCGGCTGCTCGACATGAAGGTAGAAGAGGTCGGGAAGGGATACTCCCGGGTAGAGATGAGATTTACCCGGGAGATGGAGAATCTCTTCGGCATGGCACACGGTGGAGCCATCTATTCCCTTATCGACGAGGCTTTTCAGACAGCCGTCAACTCCCACGGTACCCTGGCCGTTGCGCTCAACATGAACGTGACCTACGTCAACTCCCCCGAGCCGGGGGATATTCTTCGGGCAGAGGCGAGGGAGGTGAGTCTCACCAGGAAGACCGGTACCTATGCCATCCGGGTGACAGACGGGAAAGACAGGCTGATAGCACTCTGCCAGGCGCTGGCGTACCGCAAGGGCGAGCCCCTGCCTTTCCAATAGCCCTGTGGCAGTCCTTTCGCGGGGACCTGAGAGCCGGAGTCCTCGGTGGTTTCGCGGCAGAGGACCTCAATCCTCCCTCCTTGCGATCAGAAACGCGAGGAGATCGATCATCGTGATGTCACCGATGAGCCTTTTCTCCGTGTCCAGGGCGGCAATCTCGTTCACGTTCTTCTCTATCATCCTCTTTAGGACTGCTTCCACATCTTCCTCACCGGTTGCAGAGATCGGGTGTCTCTCCATGATATCGACGACCGCTTCCGTGACGATCGCGTTGATGAGAAAGCGGGGGTGGATTTGAGGCTCGTGGCTCCGAAAGAATACGTGGCGCACCAGTGTCGCCAGTGAGACGGTCCCGGTGAGCCTCCCCTTGCCGTCTACCACATACAGCAACCGGCTGTGTGGGAACCGGGCCATCATGTGGATGGCTTCCTCGAGGCTCGACCCCTGGGACAGGACCGGGACCTCCCTCCCCTTCAGGGTCTCGAGCAGCTCGGCTATCGTCGCCGCCTGGGTCTTTCCCTCTCTCCCCTTTCCTTTCATCGGCCCTCCTCGGGTCCCATATTGTGGAACGTTACAGCGGGATTCTGCCAGACCGGTCACACCTTGCCTGTTTCACCCGCCCTCCCAAGGGCGTACCGAACGAGAATCGGTGCCAGTAGCTCGTTGAGGATGACAGACCCCAGGACCGCGCTGACCATCATCTCCGACATCCGGGAGGGACCCAGGCTTTCTGCCGCCAGCAGAACCAGCCCTACGGTCACGCCCGCCGCAGGGAGGAGTCCGAGGCCAAGGTATCTCTTGACAGTCCGAGATGCGTCCGAGATCTCTCCACCCAGACGGCAACCCAGTAGTTTCCCCCCAAACCGGCCGAGGCTGATGACCAGAGCCAGCGATCCGGCTGTCTGGACTACCCGCAGATCGAGGTGCGCCCCTGCAAGGGTGAAGAACATGGCGAAGATGGGTTCCTCTATACCTTCGACCACCGCGAAGAGGTCTTGGTCCGACCTTACGAAGTTGGCCACCATGAAGCCGAGTATCATATTAGCGAGCAGGGGGGATGAGCCGAACCCCATGGCGAGTCCGCTCATCAGGAATATAGAGCCCAGGACTACGCCGAGCATCGCCTCTTTTCGCCGGACAAGGTGGAGGAACCACCTGAGGCAGAGCCCTCCGGCCGCGCCCAGAGCCAGGGCGGCCACGATATGGAGGCCTGGCAAAACCGCCACGTTCTGCCAGGACAGGGTTCCACGGGCCGTCAGAGCCTGGGCCACGCTCATGGCAAAGGCGAACAATAGGATCGTGAGGCCGTCGTCAAGGGCGACCACCCCCAGAAGGACCGTTGTGAGCGGCCCTTTGGCCCTATACTCGTGAATGATGGCAAGGGTTGTTGCCGGTGCAGTTGCCGCCGAGATCGCCCCGATCACCAGGGCGATAGGAAAAAAGACCCGCCCCAGAGGACTTACGGCATCTGTCCATCCGGCACCGATGAGGGGCAGGGCGATGGCGACGAGGACCGTAGTAAAGAAAAAGGCGGCCAGAGCCTGGATGGGTGTGATCCAGAGGATCTCTTTTCCAAGCCTCTTGAGCTTTGCCAGCACCAGGCTGCCTCCGATGGAGAAGGCGATGACCGACAGGGCGATGTCGGTTACCAGTACCAGATCCTCTTTTACCAGTTCCTCGTGGAAGACTCCGAGAATAGACGGACCGAACAGCATTCCGGTCACGATATAACCACTCACCCGGGGCGCCCTGAGCCGGCTCGCCACCCTGCCTCCCACGTAACCCAGGAGAAGGAGCAGGCCCAGGTGAACAAGGGTGTGGGAGTTCTGCAGGAAGGCCTGAAATCCGGCTAGAAGGGGGAGATTCATAATCGTTGAGCCTTCCCTGGAGGAGCATAAAATACACGGTTCCAGCCTCGAGAATACATGATTCACCCCACCTCTTGAAGGTTCCCTTCACTTGCTGGGAGATCATATAATCATGAATAAATGATACAACATGTCGGCCGGGGAATGACACTCATTCCGGTCACCGCGGCGACCTCGATCAGCCGGGGCTTCTTTTTCTCCGGCTCGGGGCAGGGGGAGGTTCGAGAGGGAGGGGGGGCGGTATAGAGTCGGAAGATCACATGCCAGAGTCGCCGAAACACGGCCAGGGCTGCAATCGGTTGATCCACGGGAAGAGCCCCTATCTGCTCCAACACGCAACAAACCCGGTGGACTGGTACCCCTGGGACAGGAGGCCTTTTTTTGCCGGAACCTACTTCCCGAAGAGGAGCCGTTTCGGGCGAATCGTCTCAAGACGGGCCGGGTGAACCACTGGATGGAACCAGCCTGAAGGCTGCCTATGAGCAACTAGCCAGATCTTTTGACGAGGAACATGGAGGCTTCGGGAAGGCCCCCAAATTCCCGGCTCCCCACAACCTGCTTTTCCTTCTAAGGGAGGCTTCTCCATCGGTATCGTGATGGAGAAGCAGGGCTGACAGCCCACATCGATGATTACGCTTTTTTCATCTGGGGCCTGATCGAGCTTTACGAGACGACCTTTGAGACACGGTATCTCGAGACGGCCCTGGATCTCAGTGGCGATATGATACTCCACTTCTGGGACCGGGGGAGGGGAGGATTCTATTTCACCCCTGATGACGGCGAGAAGCTTCTGGTTTGCAGGAAAGAGATCTATGACGGTGCGGTCCCCTCCGGTAATTCAGTGGAGGCCTTTGACCTGCTTCGGCTCGGGCGGATTACAGCCAACCCGGATTTCGAAGAGAGGGCCATGGCAATAGGCCGTGCATTCTCCGGCCAGCCGAGGGGCAGTCGGCGGAGATCATCGGGCTTGCGGAGTATGCGAGGTATCGGTCCAGCATCGGCGGAAAGGCCGCGGCCTATGTCTGCCTCAACTACAACTGCCAGGCTCCCACAACAGACATCGGGAAGATGCTGGAACTGGTTGATGTGAAAGACCCATAAGGGGAAGAAATCTTGTGAATGGGTTCTCGTGGGGGGCGGATCGATGCCGGACCGAGAACAGCGGAGAAGACCGAATTTGTCTTTTTCAGCCGGGAAAGCGTTTGGATGATCTTCGTGACTGAGGTGGAGCGATCTTGGGAGGGCGTAGCTTGAGCGGCGACCTGGGGGGTCAGGGGAACAGGGCCATGAAAGAGGTTACCAAACCACCGGTAAAGAGACGAAAGGGGGCTGTAGTAAAGGCCTCTATTTTTCTCCTCTTTATCGTTGTGGCTATCTATGTGATCAGGGCCACACCGGTGAAGGATCACCTGACGCAAGAAGCCCTGGGCCGTTCCCTGGGGGTAATAGGCGTATGGGCCCCCCTCGTCTACATGGCGATCTATGCGGTAGGCGTCTGTCTCTTCGTGCCCGGAACTCTTCTGACCGCCCTGGGAGCTGCCCTCTTTGGAGCCTACTGGGGGTTCGTCTACGTCTGGGTCGGGGCAATGGTCGGTTCCAGCATCGCCTTCTGGATCGGGCGGACCCTGGGCAGGGAGTTTGCGGCTTCCCTGATAGGCGACAGGTTGAGGAAATACGATGTCGCCATCGAGCAGAACGGGTTTGCCGCTGTCCTCTACCTCCGGCTCGTCTATTTCCCCTTTACCGCTATGAATTTCGGCATGGGGCTCACGGGGGTCCGTTTCCGGGACTATTTTTTCGGTACCGGACTGGGGATCATCGTGGGGACCTTTATCTTTACCTTTTTTGTGGGAACACTCAAAGAGGTCTGGGCGAGCGGCAGATGGGGGGAGTTGGCCTCCCTCAGGGTTTTCTTCTCCCTGGGTCTTTTCGCCTTCTCCTTCTTTATCCCCAAGCTCATAAAGAAGTTAAGAAAGGAGAGTTGACAGTGGCGGTTTACGACTTTGACATGGGGATTTTGGGAGGAGGATCCGCGGGTCTCACCATTGCGTCGGGATCGGCTCAGTTGGGTGCGAAGACTCTCCTCGTTGAGAGGGAGAGAGATCTCGGGGGGGACTGTCTCCACTACGGTTGCATTCCCAGCAAGGCTCTCATCAGGACAGCCCGGGTCTATCACCTGATGGAAAAGGGAGGGCTATTCGGCCTGCCCCAGGGCCGGGTGGGACCGGTGGATTTTCGGAAAGTGACAGAGAGGATTCGATCGGTCATAGGGAGGATCCAGGAGCATGATTCCGAGGAGAGATTCTGCAAACTCGGTGTGAGGGTGGAGTTCGGTGAGCCGATGTTTATCGACGGCCATACGATCAGGTTAGAGGGGCGTACCCTTTCGGCAAGGACATGGGCCATCTGCACGGGCTCTTCTCCCGCAGTTCCTCCGATAGAGGGTTTGGACAGAACAAGCTTCATCACCAATAGAGAGCTCTTTTCTCTCCAGGGACTGCCCGAGAGCATGATCATCCTCGGCGCCGGCCCCATTGGCACGGAGATGGCCCAGGCCTTCTGCCGCCTCGGAACAGAGGTCTCCGTTGTTCAGAGGAGCAACCAGATCCTCAGCAGAGAAGACAAGGACATGGCAGATCAGGTCATGGAGGTACTCGGCCGTGAAGGCGTCACCTTCCATCTCAACAGTACCCTGGTCAGCACGAGGGACCTGGGAGACCGGCGCGAGGTGGTTGTCCGAAACCGGGGAGGGGAGACGATCCATCTCAGGGCAAAGACCCTGCTCCTTGCCATGGGCAGGAATGCGAACCTTGGGGGACTAGGGCTGGAAGATATCGGCGTTTTCTACGATTGGAGAGGGCTGAAGGTGGATCAGAGATTGAGAACCTCCCTGAAGCACATTTACGGGGCGGGCGATACGACGGGATCCTACCTCTTTACCCATGCCGCGGGATACGAGGGGGGGATTGTAATAAGCAACGCGATCTTTCGCTTTCCGAGGAAAACCGACTACACCTTTCTCCCGTGGTGCACCTACACGGACCCTGAGCTCGCCAGCATCGGGATGAACGAAAAAAGGGCAAGGGCCGCGGGCCTGCTTTACTCGGTCTGGACCGAGCGGTTTGCAGACAACGACAGGGGCGTGGCGGAGGGTGAGGGGATCGGGAAGATCAAGATGCTTCTGGATGATAAGGAGAAGCCTATCGGGATTCAGATCCTCGGGCCGAGGGCAGGAGATCTGATCGGTGAATGGGTTGCTGTGCTGAATGGGGGGGTGAAGCTCTCGGCCTTGGCTTCGGCCGTCCATCCATACCCCACTCTTGGAGAGATCAACAAGAAGGTGGCGGCAACCTTTCTCTCCGGGAAAATCTTTTCGGAGAGAGTCCAGAAGGGCTTGAAGTTCTTCTTTCATCTGAAGGGGAGGGCTTGCGGGGAGCAGTAATCTCTGCCGGATCTCGAGGGGCCTTACGGACCGGGGTGTCTTTCTCCGTCTGCGTGAGTGAACGGCTCCGGCCTGCGCCGCGGAGAGGGACAAGGGAAGAGGGGGATAGTTTGTACAAGAAGATAAGCGACTATGGAATCATAGGGAATCTTCGCTCAGTCGCCCTTGTGGGTCTCGACGGATCGATTGACTGGCTCTGTCTCCCTCGTATCGACTCCCAGAGCGTATTCGCCGCCCTTCTCGACGAGAGGAAGGGGGGGCGTTTTGCCGTCTCCCCAGTCGGCGATTGGGATTCCGTTGCAGAGTATATTCCTGACACCAACATACTGGTAACCCGGTTCAGAACCCGCACAGGGGTCGTCCGGGTTACCGACTTCATGGCGGTTCCTTCCCGCGGTGAAGAGGAATCTGAGCAAGAGCACCACGACCTATACCGTCTCATAGAGGTCAGCCAAGGGCATGTGGACATGGGAGTGGTCTTTGACCCTAGATTCGACTACGGCAGGGTCGAGCCTTGCCTGGAAAGGTTTGAGGGTGGTATCCTGGCCAGAGCGGGAGAGAGAGCCCTTACTCTCTTCTCCAACCTCGACCTCCACATGGGGGAGAGGAACGGGGAGACCAGGTGGAGCCTTTCGCAGGGGTGCCGTGTATGGCTGCATCTCGTATACGGTTCATCCGGCCGGGCCGGGCTCGACCTGGAAGGGGCGGAAAAGGCGTTGCGAGAGACAGAGCTCTATTGGCAGGCCTGGCTCAAGCGCGGTGAAACCGGCCGGAGAGTGGATCTGGGCCCGTATCAGAAGTTGGTCAACCGGTCGGCTCTCCTGCTGAAGCTGCTCTACTACGGGCCGACAGGTGCGATTGCCGCTGCGGCAACGACCTCTCTTCCCGAAGAGATTGGTGGCTTTAGAAATTGGGACTACCGGTACACATGGATAAGGGATACCTCCTTCACCCTCCAGGCTCTCTTCGATCTGGGCCATCTCTCGGAGACACGGGGCTATCTCCGATGGATCGAAGAACTCGTCCTGCGACACGGAGCAGGAAAGCTGCAGATCATGTACGGCCTCGGTGGTGAAGCCGATCTGCCGGAGGAAGAGCTCGATCATCTCGACGGATTTAAGGGGTCGAGACCCGTGCGCATCGGAAACGGAGCGGCCAAACAGCGGCAACTCGACATCTATGGAGAGGTCATGGACGCTGCCCTGAAGCTGTCTGACTACGTGGGCAAGATCGATTCGGCAATCTGGCCTCTCCTCTGCGAGATCTGCGACTATGTGGCCGACCACTGGCAGGAGAGAGACTCGGGTATCTGGGAGATAAGGGAGGAGCCTGAGCATTTCGTCTATTCAAAGGTCATGTGTTGGGTCGCCCTGGACCGGGGATTGACCATAGCCAGGCGGTACGGGTTCCCAGGGGATAAGGAGGAATGGGAGAAGGCGAGGGCCGGCATAAAGGAGGAGGTTCTCGAGAGAGGTTGGAGCGCTGAGAAAGGAGCCTTTGTCCAGCATTACGATACCGATCTTCTCGACTCGAGCAATCTGCTGATCCCCATAGTCGGATTTCTCCCCTTTGACGATCCCCGTGTGGTTTCAACGATCGAGGCGATACAGAGGGGCGTATCTCCCTTTCCAGGATCTTCAAGTGGTATGGAGGCGACTTCGGGCAAACCATGACCGAAAGACTCCGGTTTGTGGCTCCTTTCCTCTACCAGGAGGAGGACAGGAGATTCCTGGAAGAAAAGGGAGAGGATCTCAAGATCGTCTACCAGGAGTATGACTGGCGGTTGAACAGATATTAGGATAGGAATTGGAAGTGGCAGAGGGTGAAGGGTGACGGTGATCCGTCTTTTTCGGTTGGGAGGAATCGAGATGAAAGAGAATCCCGTTGTTGAGCTTCAGAGGTTCGGCCAGAGCGTCTGGTACGACAACGTACGGCGGGGGTTGCTGACCTCAGGGGAATTGCAGGAGATGATCGATGGAGGGGAGATCACCGGTGTCACCTCCAACCCGACTATCTTCCAGAAGGCCATTGCGGGCAGCACGGACTACGACGTCCCTCTGGCAGCACTGGTGCGGAACGATCCCCAAGCCGCCGCGGAGAGCCTTTACGAGGGGCTGGTAGTTGAGGACATCCGGGCTGTCGCAGAAGCCCTCCTTCCCGTCTATGAGAGGACCCTGGGGAAGGACGGGTACGTGTCGGTGGAGGTCGCCCCCAGGCTCGCCCATGACACGGAGGGCACCGTGGCCGAGGCACAGAGACTCTTCGCTGCCGTGGGCAGGCCAAACGTGATGATCAAGGTGCCTGCCACCGCCGAAGGTATTCCGGCCGTCACAAGGCTGATCGGGAAAGGGATCAACGTCAACGTCACCCTCATGTTCTCCCTCCAGGATTACCTTGATGTCTCGGAGGCCTACCTTGCCGGACTCGAAGAGCTGGCCCGTTCCGGAGGGAATCTTGCCGGAGTGGCCTCGGTGGCTTCATTCTTTGTGAGTCGTGTCGATACGGCTGTGGACAGGGTGCTTTCCGAAGACTCACCCCTCCGGGGAAGGATCGCCATTGCCAATGCGAAAGTGACCTTCCTCCGCTTCAAGGAGCTCTCCGAAAGCAGGCGCTTTGATCTCCTGAGGCAACAGGGTGGGAGGGTTCAGCGCCTTCTCTGGGCCAGCACGGGTGTCAAGAACCCCCAATACCGGGACGTGATGTACATTGAGGAGTTGATCGGTCCTGATACGGTCACCACGGTACCGCCGGCCACCCTCGATGGTTTCCGCGACCACGGCCGCCCGCGCCCGAGCCTCTCTGAGAATCCTGCCGAGGCAACAAGACAGCTCCGGTCGCTCAGAGAACTCGGCATCGACCTGGATGCCGTCACCCGCCGTTTGAAAGACGAGGGGGTGGAGTCTTTTGCCAGGTCCTTTGATTCGTTGATGGAGACTCTCACAGAGAAGCGTGACCGTATCCTTGGAGGGGGTGTAAAAGCGCACGTCTTTGCTCTGGGTCCGTACTCGGATATCATAGAGGCGCGGCAGAGGGAGTGGGCCGATGCACGGGTGTCTCGCAGGATCTGGCAGAGAGACGGGACCGTCTGGGTCCCTGACCCTGATGAGGCGGCGAGAACCTCTGATCTGACCAATCGCCTAGGCTGGCTCACCGCGGCCGACTCCATGTACGAGGGCATCGGTGAGCTTACGGACTTTGCCGGAAAGATCAGGGAAGAGGGATTCACCCATGTGGTGCTCCTAGGCATGGGTGGGAGCAGCCTGGCCCCTGAGGTATTCATGGAGACCTTCGGCAACGAGCCGGGTTATCCTCCTCTTACCGTCCTGGATAGTACTCATCCCGCTTCGGTGGAGGATGTCGCCCGCAGTGTGGACCTGGCCAGAACCCTCTTTATCGTCTCCAGCAAATCGGGGACGACTCTCGAAACCATCTCCTTTTTCAAATACTTTCACGATGCCCTGGGTAACCTCAAAGAAAGGCCGGGGGAAAACTTCTTGGCCATCACAGACCCTGGTTCGAGGCTCGAGTCTCTGGCAAGGGAGAAGGAGTTCCGCCGCGTCTTCTTGTCTCCCCCGGAAGTAGGAGGTCGCTACTCGGCTCTGACCTATTTTGGACTCCTTCCGGCCGCTCTTATAGGCTTGGACCTGGAAAAACTCCTCGACCGGGCCATTACCATGGTGGAGGGGACACGACCCTGTGTTCCCGTGGCCGACAATCCCGCTCTGGTCCTGGGTGCGGCCATGGGGGAGCTGGCTCTTGCGGGGCGAGACAAGATGACCTTCTTAGCCTCCCCTGGAATCAGCCCTTTTCCGGTCTGGGTCGAGCAACTCATAGCCGAGAGTACGGGCAAAAGGGGGAAAGGGATCCTACCCGTGGTGGGAGAGACCCTTGCCCTTCCGGATCACTACGGCGACGACCGGTTCTTTGTCTACATTCGACTGGAGGGGGATGAAAACCAGAGTCTGGATCGGGGAGTCAGCGCTCTTGAGGCTGCCGGGCACCCTGTTGCTAGGATCTCACTCCACGAGAAGGAGGATCTCGGAGGAGAGTTTTTCCGTTGGGAGATGGCGACCGCGGCGGTCGGCGCGCTTCTTGGGATCAACCCTTTTGATCAGCCGGACGTTGAGGCTGCCAAGGTCAAGGCGCGGGAACTGATGGCCGCCTTCCAGAAGACAGGAAATCTCCCGGGGGATAAGCCCCTTCTTGTCGACGGAGAAATCGAAGTATACGGCGGAAGATCGGGGAACAGCATAGAAGAACGGTTTGCCGATTTCCTCGACCAGGCAGTACCGGGTGACTATCTCGCCGTGATGGCCTACACGCCAAGGACCGCTGGGACCGGGGAGGTCCTCGATCGCATCCGCCTGGCCCTTCGCGACAGGTCGAGAAGGGCGACCACCCTGGGATATGGTCCCAGGTTCCTTCACTCCACGGGCCAGCTCCACAAGGGGGGCAGCAACAGGGGCCTTTTTATCCAGATCACCCATAGACCTGAGAGGGACCTCTCCATTCCAGGTGAGCCTTACACCTTCGGCAGACTCATCGCAGCCCAGGCCATGGGGGATTATCAGGTTCTTGCCGAAAGGGGCAGGCGCCTGATCCGGTTTCACATCACGGGTGATCTGCGAGCCGGGCTGGAGCGGTTGGAGGGGTCACTCCCCCATTGGAGGAGGTCTCTCCGTGGGTAGGAGAAAGGGGAAACCGATGGATCAGGATCATAGCGAGGCGAAGGGCCAACTCGAGGCAACAGCGGGGAGTTCCGCTCCTGACCTCCGGATTCCGGCCCACGCCTGTGTGGTAGGCAAGCCTATCGAGCCGTGCACTCTTGTAGTTTTCGGGGCTTCCGGGGATCTGACGGCCAGAAAACTGATTCCCTCCCTCTACCGCCTTTACCTGAACCAGGGCCTGCCTACTCCCTTTGCAATGGTGGGCTGCGCCCGGACCGAGTGGAGCCGCGAGGACTTTCGGAAGAGAATGGAGGAGGCTGTCAGGGAAACCGGGACGGAGATGTCTAAGTGGAACGATTTTGCAAGGATGTTCTACTATCATCCTGTCAGGTACGATTCCATCTCCTCATACAGGGAGCTGACTGTTCTCCTACGGGAAGTGGACCAGGAGGAGGGAACCAGGTGGAACAGGCTTTTCTACCTAGCCCTCCCTCCGTCCCTGTATGAGATCGTAGCCGCGATGCTGGGCCGGGTCGGCCTCTCCACGGAGGGGGAGGACGGGAAGGGATGGTCGAGGATCGTGGTCGAAAAGCCATTTGGAATGGATCTGGAGACCGCCGTGGGTCTGAATCAGAGCATTCACAAGAGCTTCAGGGAGGATCAGATCTACCGTATAGATCACTATCTGGCCAAGGAGACGGTCCAGAATGTTCTGGTCTTCCGCTTTGCCAATGCGATTTTCGAGCCTCTGTGGAACAGGTCCTATATAGACCATGTGGAGATAACCGCGGCCGAAACCCTCGGCGTTGAACATCGGGCCGGCTACTACGAAGAGGCGGGCGTACTTAGAGACATGTTTCAAAACCATATGTTGCAACTCCTGGCTCTGACGGCCATGGAACCCCCCTCTCTTTTTGAGGCCGACCGGGTGCGAGACGGGAAGGTAGAGGTCTTCCGGTCTCTCCGGCCCCTGCCCCTTGACCATATCGAAGGGAATCTTATACTTGGACAATACGGGCCTGGAAGGATCGGCGACAGGAAGGTGCCCGCGTACAGGGAAGAGCCGGGCGTGGCCTCGGACTCCTTGACCCCTACCTATGCCCTGATGAGGGTAATGGTGGACAATTGGCGGTGGCAGGGCATACCGTTCTACCTCATGTCCGGAAAAAGGCTTGCCGAGAAACTCACGCAGATCGTGATCCAGTTCAAGGTGGTTCCCCATTCCATGTTCCGGCCTGTGCTGGGAGAACACATCACGGCCAACAGGGTGGTACTCGGCATCCAGCCTGAGGAAAGGATAACCTGCAGCTTCCAGACCAAGAATCCGGGGGCAACCTTCTGCCTGCGGACCGTGACCATGGAGTTTGACTACCATCAGAACTACGGGGGGCCTCGTTTTGATGCGTATGAGATATGTCTCCAGGACTGCATACAGGGGGATCACATGCTCTTCTGGAGGGAGGACGGTGTTGAACTCTCATGGTCTTTCCTCACCCCTGTGCTCCAGGCGTGTGAGAAGCCCGGGGACCGGGAAAGGCACCTCCGGTTCTACGAGGCCGGCGGTTGGGGCCCTCTCACCCCGGATGAGCTGAGGCGGTTCTTCTCGTCCTAGAGGTGCGGGCATTGATTGTTCGGCATGATGTTGTTGCACAGGAGGAGGGCAGGAGAGGGCTCTATCCCGGTTTCTTTCTCGTGTCCAGGATTGTGTCGCTCTGGATTGGAAAGGATGTATCAAACGATGAAACAATTGAAGTAAGCCACGAGACAAAGGGGTAAATCATGGAAATCTATTATGATCCACATGATCTTCCAAGGTTCGAAGAAATCGGAAACGATGCCCCTCTCCTCGGCAAGAAATTTTTCGAATACTACAACGCCGTATTTGCCGAGGGAGCCCTTACAGAACGGGAGAAGTCGTTGATCGCTCTTGCGGTGGCCCACGCGGTTCAGTGTCCTTACTGCATCGATGCCTACACCCAGGCCTGCCTGGAAAAGGGTTCCAATGTGAACGAGATGACAGAAGCGGTTCATGTGGCCACCGCCATTCGAGGAGGGGCCTCTCTTATCCACGGTCTTCAGATGCGCAAGATTGCCGGGAGGTTGTCGTTTTAGAGAAGACAGGGGAAGACGCAAATGGCAAGACACACGGGCATGGCTCGGTCACCGGAAAATCCGGCCGAAGGTTCAGTAGATGTGGCCTCAGGGGTTGTGCCTTTTTCTCGGTTTCTCTACGAAAAGGGTCTCCAGCTCACGCGGAAGCAGACCACCACATTGCAGGTGAACGTGGGCCTGCTGTGCAATCAGGCGTGCCGGCATTGCCATCTGGATGCGGGACCTGGGCGCAGGGAGATGATGAAGGGAGAGACCGTGGAAGAGGTGGCGGCTTACGCCCGGCGCGGCGGTTTTGAAACCGTGGACATCACCGGAGGTGCTCCAGAACTGAATCCCCATCTCGCCACGCTGATCGAGAAGCTCTCGCCAGCAGGTTCCAGGGTCATGCTCCGCTCGAACCTTACCGCCTTGAACGACGGGAAAAGGGATTTCCTGATGGAGTTCTGCAGGGCAGAGAGGGTCGTGATTGTTGCCTCCTTCCCTTCTCTTGATCTCTCCCAGACAGAGTCACAGCGGGGAGAGGGGACTTTCGGAGAGTCCATCACGGCGCTGAGAAGGCTCAACGCCCTTGGGTATGGGCAGGAGGGCTCTGGATTGGAAATCGATTTGGTGAGTAACCCGACCGGTGCCTTTCTCCCCCCTTCTCAGGCCGAGGCCGAGAAGAGATTCCGCCGGGAACTGGAGAGAAGATGGGGCATTGCCTTCAACCACCTCTATACATTTTCCAATGTTCCCCTGGGCAGGTTTCGGGCCTGGCTCAAATGTTCGGGAAATTTCAGAACGTACATGGAAAGACTCGCTGCGCAGTTCAATCCCTGTGCTTTCGAGGGGCTCATGTGCCGCAGCCTCGTCTCAGTCTCATGGGATGGATATCTGTATGACTGTGATTTCAATTTGGCCGAGAGGCTTCCCATGGATGGGGTGAAGATCCACGTGTCTGAAATGACGGGACCTCCTGGGCCCGGAACTCCCATTGCCGTCTCAGATCACTGCTATGCGTGTACGGCTGGGACGGGTTTTACCTGAGGGGGTTCTATTGTGGCCTGAGTTCGGGTCTCGAGGAGGACAGGTCGTTTCACCGTGTGTCACGAAGGAACAAGATGGATGCGAGGAGAACCGGAGATACACCATTGTCCAGACCCGGAGACCCTCGGCCTCATGGCTGCTGAGTATATCTGTACGGTGGCCACGGAGTCTGCGCGCGAGAGGGGGGCTGTCAGTTTTGCTCTCGCCGGGGGCGGCACCCCCAAACCGGTCTATGAGTGTCTGGCGGGATCAGCCTACGCCGGAAGGATGCCATGGCCTCGGGTCCACATCTTCTGGGGGGATGAGCGGTGTGTCCCTCCGGATCACCCCTACAGCAACTACGGGATGGCTCTTAGAGCGATGATATCGAGAGTGCCGATCCCAAGAGAGAACGTACACAGAATACTCGGAGAGGAGTCTCCGGAAAGAGCAGCCGAGGCTTACGAGCAGACCCTCCGTAGATTCTTCGCTTCTCCCGGCGTCAAGACCGCTCCGGCCGGAGGCCGTGGATTTCCCTGCTTCGACCTCATTCTCCTCGGACTGGGAAAGGACGGCCACACAGCCTCCCTCTTCCCTGGAGACCCGGCTCTGGAGGAGAAGCATCGATGGGTGGTGCCGGTTGGGAACCCCATCGGGGAGCCTCCCGTGCCCAGGGTCAGCCTCAGTCTGCCGGTCATCAACAGGGCCGGTGGTGTGGTTTTTCTCGTCTCGGGCAAGGCGAAGCAAGAGGTGGTCCGATCGGTCGTGGAGGGCCGGGAGACAGGACATCCGCCTAGCCCGGCTGCGAGAGTTCGGCCTGAAGGCAGATTGGTATGGTTCGTGGACGGCCAGGCATGGCCCTGAGAAGGGATTGCCGGTGCCTTTGAAGGTTTTTTCGGCCCTCTCCGGGGAGAGGGCCGAGCAGAGAGAACAATCGCATTTGAAAGGATTCACCCATGGAGAGAGATGCTATCCCCGACAGGCTCATAGTCTTCACCCGGTACCCTGAGCCGGGGAAGACCAAGACCCGTTTGATCCCGTCCCTCGGTCCGAGAGGAGCTGCCGAGCTCCAGCGGAGGATGACGGAGCACACCATGGCCAGGGCGAGGGAACTGAGAAGAATCCGTCCCCTCCACATAGAGATTCGGTATGACGGGGGTGCGGAACACCTGGTGCGAACCTGGCTGGGGCCGGGTTTTTCGTACCAGTCGCAGGGCGGAGGCGATCTAGGCAGGCGTATGGCCGTGGCTTTTCGGGACGCCTTTCTGGACGGGGCCGACCGGGTGGTCCTGGTGGGGACCGACTGTCCCGACCTGACCGAGAACCATCTCGGAGAGGCTTTCGATTCCCTCAAGAAAACAGACGTGGTCCTCGGCCCGGCCCGCGACGGGGGCTACTACCTGATCGGGTTGCGACAGGCGCGGGCCGATCTGTTCCTGGATATGCCGTGGGGAACGGAAAAGGTACTGGAGAGAACCAGGCAGGTCGCCGAGGGTCTCGGTGCTTCGGTTCGACTCCTCGAGGCCCTGGGTGACATGGACCGGCCCGAGGACCTCATAGTATGGAGACAGGCATCCCAGAGGGAGGGAAAGCCTTGAGACGTCCTTCTCTCTCTGTAATCATTCCGGCCCTGAACGAGGTGGAGAACATCGGCGAAACGATTGAGAGTGTCGGTGGAGCCGTGGATGTCGAGGTGATCGTGGTCGACGGGGGGAGCAGCGACGGTACCCGGGAGGCGGCGCGTTCCAGGGGAGCAAGGGTGATCTCCTCGGCCAGAGGCCGAGGCGCCCAGATGAATGGCGGAGCCCGCGTGGCGAGGGGAGAGGTCCTACTGTTCCTCCACGCTGATACCCGTCTCCCTCCCGGCTTCGACCGCTATGCCCGTGAAACGCTGGCCCGGGCCGGCGTGGCGGCCGGTGCCTTCCGGCTGCACATCATGGGGGATCTTACCGGTCTATCGTTCCTGGAAAAGACGGCGAACCTGCGGTCCAGGTTCCTGCAATTCCCCTACGGGGACCAGGCTATCTTTCTCAAGAGGGATCTTTTCGGCCAGATGGGGGGCTTTCCGGACATACCGATCATGGAGGATTTCGAGCTGGTTCGGAGGCTTCATCGCCGCGGCCGGGTCGTGACGGTGCCGGTCGCTGTGGCCACCTCGGCCCGGCGCTGGGAAAGGCTCGGGGTTGTCCGTGCCACCCTGATCAACTACGCTATTGTCCTCCTCTACTACCTGGGTGTATCCCCGTCCCGCCTCACGCGTTGGTTCCGTCCCCCGGAGGGGTCAAGTCTTTTTTTGATATGAACTCAGAGATTGCCGGGTGAAGACGGGGCCTAAGGAGAGGTTTAGAGGGCGAGCGGGGAGGGTCAGCGACGGTTTTTTGACGTCCCCCGGTCGGCCGATCAGCGGAAAGATCCCGTTTCCTCTCCTGGTTGGACCGGCGTCTTCAAAGGATTTGCAAGTTCCTCCGTACTTCTGCGAAGCGCCAAAGAGAAGGGGAGCTCCTGGTATGCATCTTGCCGTCTCCGGAATTGGATTTGCCCGGAGAGGAAGACCCCTTGGACAGGCGCTCTTCTAAAGTCATTGGATACTGCCTCGCTTTTCTCACGGTTTTTCCTCCCCTTGCCTTTGGAGGAGTCTACCCCTGGGCTTACAGTCTCGTTGAGCTGGGATCGTTTTCTCTCCTGATGGTCTGGCTCCTCGGAACCAGGTCGAGGCTCCATGATCCAGAGCTTCACGGGGAACGGCGGCCCTTCTCGCTTCCCTTTGCCCTTTTCGTCGGCCTGATCCTCTTCCAAATGGTGCCCCTTCCGCCGGTGATTCTCAAGACACTCTCGCCCGGGACGTTTGCCCTGTATGGAGAGACTCTGGATGGATATGGAAGGGGAGGGGGCATTGCCAGCTCATCTTGGGGAATTTTGAATCCCGGCGCGGGAAGAGAAAAGAGATCTCCGGGCTGCAAAGGGGATCGAGATCCGAGAGAAAGTGAGGGGCAAGGGGAGTCAGGCCTTTTCGGTACCGCGAGGGTCTTTCATGGCTGGCGGAGCCTTTCTATCTATGGACATGCCACGAGGACCGAACTCCTGAAAGTCCTCGCCTATGCGGTTGTTTTCCTGGTGGTCGCGGACTGGGTCGATGGGGTTTCGAGGCTCTCCTATCTTCTGAGACTCATAGTTGGAACGGGAATGGGGCTGTCCATATTGGGTATGGTCCAGAGATTTTTGGGAGTCGAGAAGATTTACGGCATTTGGGAACCACTGTGCAGGGAAGATCTCTCCTTCTTCGGCCCTTTCATTAACCCGAATCACTTTGCGGGCTATACGGCAATGGTCCTTCCCATTGCCCTGGTGATGTTTCTGAATTCCTTGGGGGGCGGAGAGAGAGACCAGGCCATTCCACGCTCCAGATATGCCGGGTGGCTCGGCAAAGAGTCCTACCATGGCGCCCTGTTTTTTCTCTTTGCCTTGGTGGTTATGGTCTCGGCGCTTTTTCTCACCCTTTCCCGTGGTGGGATCGTTGCATTTGCCGGCTCTACCCTCTTTCTGGCAACGGCCATTTCAGCCAGGCGAAGCTGGGAGTGGAGGCTCGGCCTGGGGTTGCTGACAGGGCTCTTTGCCGCAGTCTTTGTTTTTTGGCTGGGATTCGTGCCCTTTGAAGCCACCGTGAGGAGTTTTGCCCACCTTTTCCAGGAACCAAACGTCCATTTCAGGCTCCAGGTCTGGAGAGACGGGTGGAGAATGTTGAGGGATTTTCCCATCTTCGGTACGGGCTTGGGAACTTTCTCCCATATATATCCCAGGTATAAGTCGATACCGGCCCAGGTTACCGTAATCTACCCGGAGAGTGATTTTCTCCAGATCCTGGTTGAGACAGGATTCTTGGGAATCGGCCTCCTGATCTGGTTTCTCGTTGCATATGGGAGAGTCTTGTGGAGAGGTCGGGAACATGAGGAGGAGTACGAAGCCCCCGCTTGTTCGGCCCTCGTTGCCGGTCTTACGGCAGCCATGGTAGCCATGGGGATTCATGGGTTTGGAGAATTCAATCTCCACATTCCGGCCAACGGCATGATGTTTTCCATGGTACTCGGTCTTGCCCTGGCAGCCGGAGGCAAGGGTTGGAGAGGCAAGACCCATGAGGCGAGTCGGTGATGAGGCGGACCCCTCTAGGATTCTATTCACTTGTCGCCTTTGCCGGGTTTCTGATAGTCTGCACCCTCGTGCAGCTTGCAGGAGCCCTCTTGTTTCAGGAAGCAGTGGAAAAGGGTAAGGACCCGGGCCAAAGGCTCGAGGCTATGAGCCTTCCCCTCAAGGTTCAGCCCTTCCATAGTTTCTACTGGTTCTTTGCCGGCCGCGAGCTTCAAGAGCTCGCCACAGGTCAGGGTATCACACTGGCCGAGCGGCAGCGTCTCCTCGACAGAGCGGAGAAGTACCTGCAAAAGGCCGTCTCCCTCGAGCCTACAGCAAGCCTCTATCACTTCCACTTGGGATGGGTGTACGTGGCTCTCTCTCCCTATCAGCCCTCCCTGAGAGTAAAGGCGGAGGCCGCCTTCTCACGTGCCGTCTCCCTCAACCCCACCCACACGGGATTCCGGAGGTCGATAGCCCTTTACTATCTCAGACGTTACGCCCTCGCCCTGAAACTCGACAGAAAGGGTTATTCGGACAGTGATCTGGTTTCGGCCCGCAAGAAGCTCCAGTACCATCTTCGTGCTTACCTCAAGACCGTGCCTCCCGGACGATTGAACCAGATACTGGACCGTTGCTTTGCCGTGACCCAGCAATACACCGACCTGAAGGGGTTCATCCCTGATGAAGCACCGTATCACCTAGGCTTGGCCGAATTTCTCAGCCACAGGGGAATGCGGCACGAGGCAGAGGAAGAGTTCCGAAAGGCCGTCACACAGGATCCAACCAATTCGAAGGTCTATCATGCCTACGGGTCCGCCCTGTTCGAGCAGGGACGTTACCCGGAGGCTCTGCATCTGTGGAAGAAGGAGCAGGCTCTCGACCCTGAGGAGCCACGGCCCTATCTCTGTCGCGCAGATGCCTTCTGGGCTCTCAATCGAAGAGGAGAGGCAATAGCAGAGCTCAGAAGACTCGTGGACCTCCACCCCGATTCGCCCTCTTACGGGCTGCTTCTTGCCAGGAGGATCGAGGAGGCGGGAGACACGGAGGAGGCCCTGAAGATTTACGAACAGACCCTGGAGAGGAGCCCTGGTTATGTGCAGGCACACGTTGCCGTGGCGGACTACTGGATAAGGCAGGGGTGTTTCAGAAAAGCCGAGGTCTCCCTTTACCGGGCCATTTCACTGAAACCTATGGTCGCGGCTTATCGAGACCGATTGGCACGACTATATTTTCGGGAGAAACGTTACTTCAGGGCCATCGAGGAATGGGAGAGGGTCCTGGAAGAGCATCCCGGTTCCATGGCAGCCCTGAAGGGGATAGCCAGGAGCTATGAAAAACTGGAGGCCTGGACCGGGGCGCTTCGCTACTACAGGCGGGCCCTTCGGCTAAATCCCGAGGATAGATCGATTCTCAATGCCGTCAAGCGTATCGAATCGAGGCCAAGAAGCGCCAGCGACGTTTGTCCGACCTCCACTCATAGCACATCCTCCGTTACGGATACTGGGGGCCCAGGGGATCCTCCTGGTGAACGGCAGTCGAGGCGCTCCCGGAAAGAGGAATCCCTTGGAGGCAAGCCCCGGCAGAAGCCGGTCACATCCTTTCCAAGGGCATGAAAAAAAGTTTAAGCCTGACGGTTTTCTGACACAACGATCCAAGAAGCCGGCCGTCAACGCCCTATGTCTTACAGAGAAACTCTGTGATGTTAATGGGTTATGGTAACTTTGAGAGAAGAACGCCATTATGCCTTATTCCGGTCTTTTGGCATGTTTCTTGAGATTTCCACACTCATCGTCGTGAACTCGGAAGACCCTGTAGAGCTTTCATGGAGACCATGACGGACTGCTCTCGCACATGCCGTTGGTATGTGGTCCAGACCAAACCGAAGAACGAAAGAAGGGCGATTTTTCACCTGGGAAGAGCCGGCATCGAGACTCTGAACCCTCTGATCGAATCCTATAGGCCCTGTACCGTGGCGGCCGGGAAGGTACTGGAGCCGCTCTTTCCCGGGTATTTCTTTGCCCGCTTCGACGTGACGACTCACTACTCGACTGTACGGTGGGCAAGGGGGGTTAGGAGGGTGCTGGGAAACCGGGACGGGCCGACCGCCGTTGGGGAAGAGGTGATCGACGAGATCCGAAGGAGGATCGACGAGCGTGGCGTGGCCAGGAAGCCCTATGAGCTGAAACCGGCAGATCCTGTGAGGATTCGGATCGGGCCC